>JAYSSG010000040.1:0-7303 GCA_043720655.1 Candidatus Altimarinota bacterium | reverse complement strand
TATAGAGAACAGAGCCAAATACAGGATATACAGGGAAAATAACTACCAGAAGAAACACGAAAAGAGTATTCGACATTCTCAATCTTCTCATACGAGCCCTGCGAACGATACGTCCGCGAGAAGAAATGCGATGAAGAATACGAGAAAACAAACGGTAATTTAAGGATAAAATTACGCACTTATAGAAACAACTTTGAGTTGTGTCTGAGAAGCACGGAAACCACGAGTACGATGATAATGCTTTTTTGATTTCATTTTGAAGACTCGTACTTTATCAGCACGAAGATGCTCAACAACATCGCACACTACTTTTGCACCCTCAATAAGAGGAGCTCCTACAGTAGTATCAGTGTTGTCTGAGAGAAGAAGTGGAGTGAAAGTATGACTCTCAAGAGCTTCATCAAGACGATCAACAATGAAAATATCACCTTGTTTGACGATGTACTGCTTACCACCTGTTTCGATAACTGCTATCATAAAAGAATATAAGAAAACGATAATTTGGGTATATTGTATTGAATTTTTTTATCTAGCAAGTTTTTTTTACTACTTGATAGTCACTGTATGAATACTCGTACTTACATTTTTTTGAAAATCCGTTACCTGAATGACAATTTTATGAGTTCCGACACTTATTTCTGAAGGACTTTGAAGGGAAAAAGAATACTTTTTCACATCTTGCAAAGTACCATAAATGATATCGTCCACAAAAATCTGTATTTTTGAGATATTACTGACATCCTGTATGGCACCAGAAAGATTGAGTAATGCTCCAGAAGTAAGTGTGATTTGAGATGGATTTTGAGTTTGAATGACGGGGGGAGTAGTATCCTGATCGAGAATCTTGACTCGATAGTTACGAGAAGTACTAAAGCCATAGGTATCTACAAGCCTCAAGGTGACTATTTGACTGATTCAGTCACTGATATTCACAGCAAACTCTGCTTTTGCTTTTCCATCTTTTGATTCTTTGAGATCAACAGATCTATAAAATACGTCATTGATCAGAATTTGTGCTTCTTTCATAGCATGCTCTGACTTAAACTCTATCTCAAGAGGATAGATGCCTGAAAAGAGCTCGAGATCGTCAGACAGATTGGATGTGAATTGTGGGACACTTTCTGCAGGGCGATCACAGATAGTCTCTGGAGGAGCCACCACAGTGAGCATATTGTCTGTCACTCAGAGCTTATCTATGAGATATTGTCTTCATTCATCACTTCCGAGCCAATGATCGATAGGTCCTCTCCATCCAGGGTAATTATCTTCTATCGGAAAGGCAGTATTGAGAACTATAGCGTCTCGTACAGATTCTTTAGGGGTTTTATCATTCACTTTACCATTACAGAGAGTATCAACCTGAATCTTCTCAGGAGCAAAAGAGTTGAGAATTTCTGGCTTTTGACCATCAATATAGAGAAACTTATCATTGCCCGAAACGGTGTCAGGACGAACAAAGTCAGTTTTTGGAATACCAATGTGTTCAAATTCCATGAATTTTTTCCAAATGAGAGCACTCGACTCCATACCACTCGCTCGTGCTGCAGCTGGCTTTCCGTCCGTATTACCCGTCCAGACAACAGTCGTATATTGTGGTGTATATCCGACAGTCCAGAGATCTCGTGGGAGAATATTTTCCCCTACTTTTTTATTTGAGGTACCTGTTTTAACGGCAGCCTTTCTTTTATCTGAAAGCGTCAAAAAACTATTCCATCCTGCTGGCCGAGCTTCATTATCTGAAAGAATATGAGTGATCATATACGCAGCACCGGATGAAATAACCTGTTTTGCTTCATGTGTTGGAAGCGGTATTTCATTGCCATTACTGTCCAAGATTTTTAAGAGTGGATTCGGTGGTAAATATTCACCATTATTTGCAAATGCCGCATAGACAGCTGAGAAATCCAGAGGACGTACCTCTCCAGACCCAAGGGCAATCGGAGGACCATAGAGATTATTTTTTGGTTGCTTGAGAATAGTGTTGAGTCCCATATTATTCAGATACCCCACAAGATCGTGTTCCTGCTCAATACTCGTACCTCATTGCCCTTTTGTTGCCAGAAACCACATCTTGATGGCAGTAATATTTCGAGACGCATCAAGTGCCGTACGGAGTGTCATCGGTCAGAGGAATTTGCCATCAAAATTCTTTGGAGCATAATTACCAAAGTCAGTTTCTACGTCAAAAATTGGCGTATCAGTACTTAAATTGTTTTTTTCAAATGCTCGCGCATAAATAAGTGGCTTCATACTAGATCCTGGTTGTTTGAGAGACGTGATAATATTCACCTCACCATCAATTTCCTTGTTGTAATAATCTTGACTTCAGACCATTGCTACGATGTCCCGTGTCTTACTATCAAGAGAAACAAGAGCTCCATTATTAATACCGTAATTCTTAAAGGTCGTTTTTGCATATGAATCGATAATCTCTTGTGCCTTATCTTGAAGTTTTGGATCAATAGTAGTATAGACTTTCCATCCTCCCTGTTCAAAAAATTCTTCTCCAAAAAGATCAACAAGATACTGGCGAACATAGAATACAAAGTGAGCATATCGAATAGATTCTTTTGGATCTTGAAAGATAAAATCAATACCCGAGGCAACCGCTTCACCATATTCTGCCCCATTAATATACTCGTCTTCAAGCATACGCATAAGCACTCGGTCTTTACGTCCCGCCTGATATTCAAGAGTAGTTACAGTGCCTGCTTCATTTGGAGCTGTCTTAAGCTGGAGGCTATTCAGGAACTCCATAAGTTCAGATTTCGATATTTTTTCACAACCATCTGAATCTTTCTTATATCATGATTTAAACTCAAATGTGCGGAGATTACAGGCTTCGATAGAACTACCGCTCGATTCCCAAGTGATAGATGAAAAAGCCTTATTGAAGAGTTGGAAAGATTGTGGAGCATTGGTCATATCAATCTTTTTTTCCTGACCAGCACCAGATTCTTTTTCATCTATAAAATAGACATACCCCATCAATCTATCACGATTTGTATACGGATTAAATGCTGTTGGAGATTTTGGAAGTGAGGCAAGAATAGCAGATTCGAGGATAGTGATATCTTTGGCTGATTTACCAAAAAATCGTCGGGATGCCTGCTCTACACCATAGGAGTTACCACCAAAGGAAATCTTATTCAGATAAAGTTCCAATATTTTCTCTTTTGAAAAACGAACATTGAGATGCAACGCTAAAATAAGTTCACGAATTTTACGCTTCCAAGTTCGCTCATTCGAAAGGATAGTATTTTTGATTAATTGCTGACTCAGCGATGATCATCCTCCACATTGTCCACCCGTCGCACATGTAATAGCTGAACGAGTAATACCGAAGAAATCAAATCCTATGTTCGAGAAAAATCGCTGATCTTCCATCGCTACAATGGCTTGTGTCATTCGGATATTAATCTGGTCATAAGCAATATATTGACGATTTTCTTCACCTCAATGAAATGTATACAATTGACCTCCTTCTTTATCATATATCACACTACTTTCCTTAAAATTTGTCTCAATATCAGACAAAGAAGGCATACCAAAGAGAAATGTAAAGTAAAAAACAAGAATAAAAAATCAAATTGCCATACCTCCCCACATGCGGACTCGTGGCTCTGAGGTGAGGTGTTTCATACGATACCAACGTGAAGTACCAAGGAGGAGCTTCCTATGGAGATAGTGTCTACGAGATTGCATATACGATTATAACTTAGGAGATATGCTGAATAAGAATTTTTGATTCTTATTGAAAATAGTTCTGTGAATCAGTACCGAGAACGAGTTCGTATGGATGCACCATAGTCACAAGCTCTTCTGGTGTAGCTAATCTTTTCTCTCCATAGAATAAGACTGAAAGTGCTTCAAGCAAGGGGCTATCAGCTTGAACAAGAGAAGAATTGTATCGTAAGTAAGTTTTTTCTACTTTGACTGTTTCATTTTTGAGCTGTGTTTCATCGACAGGAAAACCGAGAGAACGCAGGCGAAGAGCGGTAGAATACGCGAGATTGGTTCTTCCAGAAGCATTCACTATAGCCAATGGTGCTGCTTTTGAAAGAGTCGGAAATGTCGTCACAATATGAGAGAAAGTTTTGATGTCCGAATACACAGAGAGATTGTTATAAGTAGCTCATCGAGGAAGTACCACCGATGCTCCACCGAAAAGATCCCGACTCGGACCATACATAAGACCGCCTGGATGGCACAGCTTCAAGGCATCAAAGCAAGTTTCATCTAAGATATATCCTTCTAGATTTTCTCGGTTAAATTTAGCAGCTTTTTTTGCCATTTTTACCATATCAGTGACTGATGCATTCGTTTTGATAGAATCAGAAAGAACAGAGTATATTCCCTCTATTTTACTTGGAGAAGTAAGAATTTTTGCAGAAAGCATTTTCTCCTGGAGAGCCGCCAGTACTCATTGTTGACGCTTTGAACGATCAAAATCACTTGTTGAATGACGGCTTCGTGCATATTTGAGAGCTTTATCTCCATCAAAATGCTGAAGACCCACAGGGATATCGACCACAGTATATCCCCAGTTTCGAGTCGGATACGCTGCATCATAAAGACGCTTTGGGACATCAATATCTATTCCACCTACTGCATCTATCAGACGTCGGAATCCATCAAAATCAATCAAGACATAGTGTGTAATTTCTTTACCTACGATAGCACCAATAGTGTCCATTAAGTGCTTAAATGCTTCTTCTTCTCCGAGACTTTTTCGGCTCAACGCATAGAGGGAATTGACTTTTGTTTTACCGAGAACAGATGACTGAACAAAGAGATCTCTCGGAACTGAGATAGTCGTCACAGAAGCTGGATCCTTGCCATCATAGTGTATATACATGATAGAATCTGTCAGATTAGGTGCAGAGTTTTCAGCTCCACCAACACCGAGAACCAGGAGATTTATTTCTTTATTTTCTGGTGATAAAACCTCAGTAGGATTGATTTGAGAAAAAAATGATCACACAGAATCAAACTGAAATGATAACACACGAGGGAGTGCCCATGCTGCTGTAGAAAGCAGAACAAAGAAAACCACCGTAAAGAAAACAGTATTCTTGAGAGTATTACTCTTTTTCTGCTTATGATACGTATGAGAAATATTTTTTACTACAGACTCAAAATGTTTTTCCTTAAGAGGAACAGCTTCTTTTGAAGAAGAAAACTCTTCTGATTTTTGAGCAGGAAGTGAGATATTTTTTTGTGGATTAAAGCGTTTTTTTTGCATATTACTTACGTGACATTTTAATATCATAGACGAGAGGTGCTGCGATCATGATAGATGAATACGTCCCTACAAGAGTACCGAGAAGCATCAGTGTGACGAAGCCGTAGAGTGCCTCTGGTCAGAAAAAGAGCATTGCAATCAAGACAAGCGTCAATGTCATAGAGGTGAGAATAGAGCGCCACAGACTTACCTGAACAGAGTCTTCAAATACTTGCTTATCACTCCTTTTATCAGAAGATTTTCGGTCATGATACTCGGCTCGTACACGATCAAGGATAACAATGGTATCATTGATACTATATCCCAGAATTGTCAGTATCGCTGTCACAAAGAATGCATCTATCTTCAAAAAGGGAAACGGAATACTCAGGAGGAGATAAATAGCAGGAGCTACTGTGACATCATGGAGAAGCGTCACCAATGTCACACCTCAAAATACGGCACTTGAAACCCCCTCAATAGACTTACGGAAGGCAAACATCACATAGAGAGCAATTCCGATACAACAAATAAGTAATGTCAGATAAGCACGATCGATCACAAATTTACCAAATGATTGACCCACAGAGATAAATGAAGCCTCTGTAACTTCTATTTCATGCTGAGCAAATATTCGAGGAATTTTTGCTCGTATATCAGCTGTCCTGAGTGTTGACTTCTCTTTGTCTGATTCTATATTGAGACCAATATCAGCGCGGATAGATTTGTTATTCACAGGATACACATTGACGTCTGAGAGCACCTTTTTATCCTCAAAAGTATATGTCTCTATGATTTGCTCTTTTACTTCAGCCAATTTCGCTTCATTTGGTATCTCGTTTGTACTATATTCTATCTGGAGCCCACCTGTCATATCGATACCAAAATTCTTTGGTGCAAAAGCAAAAACAACAAGAGATGATAAAATAGCGACACTGGAAATAGTATAAAATATTTTTCGCTGATTGATAAAATGCATACAGATAAATTAAAATGTTTTGTGCTGGGAGTGTACGATTTTTATCCCAAATCGCAAACCAATATTCTTGCGCTGAAGATTTTTTTCTCTCTAGAGATTTCTGGGCTAAAAAAGTCTCAGGATAGTATTTACTCTTAGCTCAATAACTCCGAGCTTGATAAGCTCCTGCAAGATACGAACAGTGGCCTCGACATCATAAATAGCACTGTGGGCTCATTCAAAAAAATCACCAAATAGTTTTTTATGAAGCTCATTAAGTTTCGGAAATTTGTATCCGACACCGCGACCAGGAAGTGCACAAAATTCTACTGTTTCTCTCATCGTACAGAGTTTCTTTTTAGGGTTATAATCACCCTTCCTATTGAGACGCTCTAATTCGTAGTTCATAACATTCTCATCATATTCGATATTATGACCGATAACAAAATCAGCCCCATTGAGGTATGAGAGAAATCGGTCCATACTTTGGGCAATCATTGGTTTATCAGCGACATCAGCATCATAGATTCCATGGACTTGACTCGATCCAAAAGGAATAGAGATAGGGGGTTTCACGTATTGATCAATACGGTCGATTTCCGTCAAGATCTTATCTTCACCCAGCTCCAATAAAATACCAGAAAACTGTACCACATAAGGCTGAATCTCGAGGGGCCCCTCTCGTTCTACGAAACCGGTTGTCTCAGTATCAAAAACAAATATTTGCATGGCGGCATTGTATCAAAAACACCCATAATGCAAAAAATTTTGCATTTTTCCCCCACCCCCTATAATCCTTCAAGAAAAGAATATACGCCATCATAGCTCAGTTGGTAGAGTGCAGCCATGGTAAGGCTGAGGTCTCGGGTTCAAATCCCGATGGTGGCTCCATTAGACATATATTTTTTTTAAAAAATCTCACGAAAGTGAGATTTTTTAGTGATATACAAAAGTCTCTTACTGAGAATAAGCTCTTATTCTATAGATATCCTGAATCTTCTACAGAGAAATAATATTGTTGAGTAAAATATTTGACAAGTAAATAAATATATGCTTTAATATGATTGTTGAACTGTTTTATGTGTCTCCATACGTCCTACCAATAGATACGTTTTTGCACA
>JAYSSG010000039.1:0-21885 GCA_043720655.1 Candidatus Altimarinota bacterium | reverse complement strand
TTCTCGAGCGAGTGAAGGATTATATACGGCAAGGGAAAGACCTCAAGACATCTCTTCGGCTTGGTTTCGAAGGTGCGTGGGCGACAGTATGGGATAGTAATATTACTGGTCTTTTAGTTGGTGTGATACTCTGGTGGCTCGGCGTGAGTCTTGTAAAAGGCTTTGGACAAATGACCGTGCTTGGTATTGTTATCAGTCTCTTTGTTATCAAACATATGTGTAATCCTCTTACTATTTGGTGGAGACATAAAATGGAGAAATAAGAAATGTACGTCAATAAAAAAACACCACTCATTGAGTGGTGTTTTTTTATGACTTGAATTGATTAATTGACTCCAATAGTTGATTCAATCGTTTTCACCGTTGAGTTCTGAAGGTTTTCTGCTTCTATTTTCACACTGTAGGTATTATCGATGAGAAGGAGGATATATTTTCCATTTGGATCCACATAACGCTCAGTATTTTGAAGTTCTGGGAGGATTTTCTTCCCATAATACGATACTCGCACGATTGAGTCATCAAAAGTCTCTGGAAGTGTTTCTGTTTGTATAGCGACTGTATGGAGTGCTCCATTCCTTGCTCCAAAGCCACCATAATACATCTGATCTGACATAGAGAAATGGTATCCGTAGTTTGTATTTTTGTATTCTATGAGTTCTGGATTTTTTTCTTCAACGAGTACTTTTTCTTCTTTCTTTTTTTCTACCACTATTGTAGGAGGAGTTACCTCTTCAGGAGATACTGGTGTTATTTTTGGTATAGTTTCTTCTTTTTCGATTACTTCGGGCGTTTCTACGACAACTGGAGGAGTAGGCATCTGTGTTATTTCTCTTACAGGCGGAGTCGGTGTTGGAGTAGTTGAGTCTTTTCAGAGCCACTGCATACTAATGAGGTAGATCAAGATAAGAATAGCGATGATGAGAACGAGGTGTATATTTTTCATATTATTTCTTTTTAGGAAGTGAGTCGGTGATTTTGCGAATGATACTGGTAGGAATGTCATCGATAATAGCAAAGACATCTTGGAATTTTTCTATTGTTTGTGCAAACCGATCAGCGACACGAGTTATGTGAGAGACACGGTGCAGAATAATCACGAGGTATACGCCAGAACAGGCTATTACCAGTGTAGAAACGATAATGAGTATATCGAGAGAAGAAAGAGGAGTCATAGTCCACTTAGTATATTTTTATATTCTCTCTCTGCAACAACACTTTCTTGTAATTTTCTATATTGGTTTGTTCTATTTTTTTGAAAAATATTTTTTCCTTGATTCTTCGCTAAAAATCCTACAATACCTCGTATGCCTGGGTGGTGGAATGGTAGACACGAAGGACTTAAAATCCTTTGCTTTCGGGCGTGCGGGTTCGAGTCCCGCCCTAGGCACCAAGTTTTGCGAAGCAAAACTGTCAAAAGATAGAGAAAGGAATTTCTAAAATACAAAATACAAAGGACAAAATACAAAATGAAGGAATTATTGGTTCGGGAAACAAATAAAACCAATTAAACAAATAAAACCAATTAAACATTTGTACTTATGGACTTTACTTTTCTCCCCTTAATTGCTCTTGCAGCTGGACTCACGATGTGGGTACTGACCTGGGGAGTTTTTTTGTTATTTCGTCGATTTGGTATCGTCGATAAACCACATCTCTATCCGCATGAGAAGTGACGAGCCGCACTCCCATACCCAGGAGGTATTGTGCTTATGCTCAATACGTTTCTCTGGTCTCCATGGATTTTCTCAGCCGTTGCAACAGCCGATACAAAAAAAGCTCTCTATGTCGTCCTTGCGGGAATATTTACGAGTATCCTCATGGCGTGGGATGATCAAAAGCGTTCACTTTCTCCTATTCTGAGACTTGGATTTCAAATCAGTCTCGGAGCGTTCTTTGGTTTAACTGCAATAAAAATAGGCTACATCAGTAATATTTTTGGTGGGATTATTTCTCTCGACCAATTTGAGATGCTCCAATGGGATATAGCAGGGAAGACCCTCTATCTGATCCCACTCGTTGTGACTGTTATCTGGTATGTACTCGTGATGAATGCGATTAACTGGAGTGATAATGGTCGTGCGATGACCTCGAGCGTGAGTCTTGTGACACTCATTATTCTCTGACTGCTCTCTGTGAAGCTCTATCTCACCGATACCTCGCTCGCTTCTCGTAATAATTCTGTGTTTGTATTTTCATTTCTCACGATTCTTATTCCGACCCTCTTTGTCTTTTGGCGCTATGATACTCGTCGAGCCTGTATTGTCGGTGATTCCGGGACGATGTTTCTCGGCTACATCATAGCGACTCTTGCTATCGTATCAGGTGGTAAGATAGCGACTGCATCGATTGTACTCGGTATTTATTTTATTGATGCATTTTATGTCATCCTCGGGCGACTGCGTGCTGGGAAAAATCCTATGAAATGAGATCTGACCCATCTTCATCACCGTATGACACTGAAGTGAGTCGAAGACCGCTCTCAGCGCTATCTTGTGATGGCACTATCATTTTTCTTTGGTCTTGGAGCTATATTCCTCGATACATGGGGTAAAATCATTCTCTTTGGTATTATCTGTACCGTTGTCGTCTATATCTCACAAATAGCCAGTTTATTGGAGGGTGTGGTGAAGAAGACAAAATAATAATACACGGTATTTCTAAAAAATCTCTAGCACAATAGCGTTATATTCGATGGACATTACTGTTTTTAGAATATACTATCTCTACAATATGTCTCTTACTTTCATGGATTTTTGTGCTGGAATTGGATGTGGTCGCCTCGGACTTGAGCGGGCTGGTTTTAAGTGTGTTGCCTTTTCTGAAATAAATAAAAAAGCTGAAACAACATATCGTACTTTTTACGGTAATGAAGAAAAGAATTTTGGTGATTTAATGAAAATAGACCCAGCTACATTACCTGACTTTGACCTTTTGATTGCAGGTTTTCCTTGCCAAACCTTTTCTGTGATGGGGCAAAGAAAGTGAATGACGGATCCTAGGGGGCAAATCATTTTTGGTATTACAAAAATACTCAAAGAAAAAAAGATAAAATATTTTATTCTTGAAAATGTTAAATGACTTGTAAATCATGAAAATGGGCAGACAATTCAAAGTATTGTGCAATTGTTGGATGAAGCAGGGTATTATGCAAAATGGGAAGTGCTTAATACTATCAACTATGGTCTTCCCCAATCACGAGAGCGTGTTTACTTTTTATGAGTACGAAAAGATTTATGACCATTCAAGTCAAAACTTACTTTCCCAACAAAGAAAAGTCGTACTTGACTTACGAAATATCTCGTAGAGACATCTGATAAATATATACTGAACCAAAGTAAATTAGACACCCTCAGTCATTACCTTAAGAATCGTTACAATAATTGAACCATCACGATCGATGACCTTCTTAAAAAGACATGATATATAATCGACACCCGACAGAGTGATATTCGGTTCTATTATGATTTTTCTCCTACTCTTCGTACCTGAAGGCATGGATTGATTTATGTTCGAGATGGTAAATTACGCGATATTTCTTGATTGGAGTCCTTACTTCTACAGGGCGTTTCTTATAAGCAAGCAATAAAGACACAAGGAATTATCGCAGACCAAGATATTCTTAGCCAAGCATGAAATGCTATGTCAGTTGAGGTTATTGAGGCACTCTGATGTTCTTTTTCTACTTTTATAGCTCATAATTCTTCCTATGATTGATCCTATACAACGCTGATCACAAACAGCCAAGCAATGATTCCAGAATGAGCATGATGTCATTGACATATTCAATGACTGGCAGCATAATGAAATTGCCCAATCATGGCTAAAAATTATGGGATATGACCTTCGGAAAATAGAATATGTGAGAGCGGTTAAAGCACCACAATGACACAAAACCGATGTTCAAGTTCAGGTTAAAATCATTATTAAACTCCAAGATGCAATTGATTTGCAGAATATTTCTGTCAAGCTTGTTTCAAATAAAGCTTGATTTAATCAGATTGATAAGAGATGGCTAAAAACATATAAAGCACTTTGGAATATTCCTGATGATGTTTATACACCTTTGGCACATTTTTGTGGAGAAAGACAACCATACAAGAAAGGAACAAGAGATAAACGAAGAATGTTTTTAACTGAAATGACAGAAGATGAGCAAAATAAAATTCTTGATTTTTTTCGTGAAAATCAAATCACAATCGTGAGCGATATTATACGATGACGATGAGAGTTTTGTGCTGAATGGATGTTGATTGTGCGTAAAACATCACTGTATGAATGGTGTCTGAAGCCTATTGGGGAGGTTATGAATTTTTATGGAAATTGATCTGTTCAAATTTCTCCTCGATGAAGTATTATGATAGGTAAAATTACTCTCCAGAGAAAATGAGGTGATGGATGACGAGATACGGCAAATATGGTTCAATTTAAAATGGATCCAACAGAAATCATGTGTATTTAAGAAGAGTTTATTTCCCCAAACTCTCAATATACTCCTTCACCAGCTTTCTCTCCCCCTTATGTCGCATATCGACAAGGGCGTCCTCTATTTTGACCCAGAGGGTCGCTTCATCGTGCACATGAGTATGTTGCTTTCCTGGTTTTTCTATTTTGAAAAATGTTGTTTTCTTGCGTCGTTTCCTATCTCGCACAACTCAGATTTTTTCTCCGAGCTTGAAATCAAATATTCCTGTTTCTTCTCGAAATTCTCGTATAGCTGCTTCTTCTATGGTTTCTCCGGCTTTGCGCCGTCATTTTGGGAGCATGATTTTGCCTTTCTTGTGACAGATACACAGCAGCTCTATCGTGTTACCTCGTTTACGAGTGCAGATGCCACCTGCGCAGGGCTCAAGCCAAAAAAAGGAAGAAATATACCGTTTTGACTTGCTCAAAAATACGACTAACGGGTGCAGATTCTTTTTCATAGACGCATTGTATGAGATTTTTATAAAAATCGAAGAAAAAAATTTGCATAATATCAGATTTTATTTATACTCCCGCTACTTTGTGTAAAGAGGGGGTGTAGCTCAGCTGGTTAGAGCGCCGCCCTGTCACGGCGGAGGTCGCGGGTTCGAGCCCCGTTGCTCCCGCCAGATATTTTTATCTGGTTCTCTTTCTTTACATGTATAGTATGGTATGGGGTCTTAGCTCAGTTGGCTAGAGCGCCTCGCTTGCACCGAGGAGGTCAAGGGTTCGACTCCCTTAGACTCCACCAATTTTATTTACTGAAACACAAAGGAATATGACTATTCTTTTTGTTTCATTTTAATTTCGTTTTATGACTTGATCAGGAAAAAGACCACGAAACATGATATATATCGTCAGCAAACGACGTGCTGTTACGGGTGATAAAATCAAGAATGCTCAAAAGACATACGAGAAACTCGTTCGTCGTGAGAAACATGAAGGTATGACGCCTTGGCTCGTAGATGCTTTTGCGAAAGCGACTGCACGACTCAAGAAGATGGGGTTGTCACATCTCACCAAATCAAAAGTATAATCCCTTACCTTTTTTCTTATGCCACGTATTGCATTTAAATGACACAAAAAAATTCGAAGAGCTCTTCTCATCATAGAGAAGAAAGTTCGTAAACTCAAGAAGAAAAAATAAAATTTGAATTATTCTTGTTTTTCCTATAATACCGTTACTTATTTTTATTTCCCTATTTTCTCTTTATGGCTGAATTCATACGCAACAAGCCTCACGTCAATGTCGGAACAATCTGACATATTGACCACGGTAAGACAACCCTTACTGCTGCTTTGACAGCTGTAGGTACTGGTGCTGGGGGAACAAGTGCTGTTACCTATGCTGATATTGCTAAAGGTGGTACAGCTCGTGCTGGATCTGACAAGATCATTACTATCTCTACATCTCACGTAGAATACGAATCTCCACTCCGACACTACGCTCACGTTGACTGTCCAGGACATGCTGACTACGTCAAGAACATGATTACTGGTGCTGCTCAAATGGATGGTGCTATTCTTGTAGTATCTGCTGTTGACGGTGTGATGCCTCAAACTCGAGAGCACGTACTTCTCGCATCTCAAGTAGGTGTGAAGAGAATGGTTGTTTTCCTCAACAAATGTGATATCGCTGATCCAGAGCTTACTGAGCTCGTTGAAATGGAAGTTCGTGAACTTCTCTCTAAATACGGATTTGATGGTGACAATGCTCCAGTTGTTAAGGGTTCTGCTTTCACAGCACTCAACAATCCAACTGATCCAGAAGCTTCTAAGGGTGTTCGAGAACTTCTCGATGCTCTCGATTCATACATCGAAGAACCAGTTCGTGATCTCGACAAGCCTTTCCTTATGTCTGTAGAAGATGTATTCTCTATCAAGGGGCGTGGAACGGTTGCTACAGGTCGTATCGAACAAGGTATCGTAAAAATCAATGATGAAGTAGAAATCGTCGGTATTCGAGATACACAAAAATGTATCGTTACAGGAGTTGAGATGTTTAAGAAACAACTTGGTCAAGGTCAAGCTGGCGATAACGCAGGTCTCCTCCTCCGAGGTATCGAGCGTGAACAGATTGAGCGAGGACAAGTTCTCTCTAAAGCAGGTTCTATCAAACCACACAAGAAATTTGAAGCTGAAGTTTACGTCCTCAAAAAAGAGGAAGGTGGACGACATACTCCTTTCTTCAAAGGATACAAGCCACAATTTTATATCCGAACAACTGACGTAACTGGTTCTATAGAGCTTCCAGCTGGAGTAGAAATGGTTATGCCAGGTGATAGCATCAAGTTCCTCGTAGAGCTCGGATGCGGTGTCGCTATGGAAACTCAACTCCGATTCGCTATCCGAGAGGGTGGACGAACGGTTGGTTCTGGTATTATTACAAAAATTCTTGATTAATTATGTCCGCTCAAACTA
The DNA here is from genome assembly GCA_043720655.1 of Candidatus Altimarinota bacterium. Lineage (GTDB taxonomy): Bacteria > Patescibacteriota > Gracilibacteria > BD1-5 > JAGOOR01 > JAGOOR01. Next base: position 15,003 of record JAYSSG010000039.1, on the reverse strand, counting down.
AAACTGCTGCTAAAAAAACAACGGCTAAAAAAACAACGAAGGCTCCTAAAGTTGCTTCTGTTTCAAAACAAGAGACCCTCAAAATTTCTGTAAAGGCTTTTGAGCATCGAATTGTTGACGAAGCTGTCAAGAAAATTATTAGTGCCGCTAAGGATACAGGTTCTCACACCGTTGGTCCAATCCCTTTGCCTACAAAAATAGAAAAGTTCACTCTGAACCGATCAACTTTTGTAAACAAAAATGCACGAGAACAGTTTGAGATTCGTCGTCATCGACGTATTCTCCTTATCAATTCTCCTACTCCAGAGACGCTTGAGACTCTTCAAAAGCTCAATCTCCCTACTGGTGTCGGTGTTGATATAGCTGTCATTAGTGCTTAATTCCCTTACTCTCTCGTATTATGTCTCGAATCTGTGTATATACCGGTAAAACAACTGGATCAGGAAACAAAGTTTCTCACTCTGTCCGCCGTACAAAACGTACTTTCCTCGTAAATCTTTTTTACAAGAAAATTCGTGACCCACGCGACGGTATTGTTTATCGACTCCGTATCTCTGCCGCTGCGATTCGTACTATGAGAAAAAAAGGAGTTGTTGCTTTCTTACAAGATTTTGGTTTATAAATCATAACAATATCACAAAAAGTCCCGCTCTTATGAACGGGACTTTTTTGTTGCTTCAAATAAAAAATCTCTATAATCAGCCTACAGTTGTCTTATGCCCGCGTAGCTCAGTGGAAGAGCAGTAGCCTTCTAAGCTAAAGGTCGATGGTTCGATCCCATCCGCGGGTACCAATTAAAACTATGCCAATTCTCGCTATTACATCTATGTATGCGAACCCACTTCACCCTGGACATATAGAATGTCTGGAGCTTTCAAAAAGTGAAACAGGTGCTGATGAATTGTGGGTAATAGTAAATAACGATCATCAAGCAGAACTTAAACGAGGAGAGAAGAGTTTTCAAAATGAACAGTTTCGTATGCAAGTAGTCGCAGGCTTGAGATCAGTTGATCGTGTCTTTCTTAGTATTGATCAGGATAAGAGTGTCTGTCAGAGTCTTGACGCTGTTATCAGAGAGGCACAAGCAACTGGAAGGTTTGAATCGATTATATTTACAAAGTGAGGAGATCGTTTTGCTTCAGAGATTCCAGAAGCTACTATTCTCGCTTCCCATGGAGTCAAAATCGTGGATGGTCTTGGAGCGAAGACACATAATTCGAGTGATTTTCTCAAGCTCAAAAACAAGGCTGATGAAGCACAGCTCAAAGAAACACTCGAAGCACTTCCTGATTCACACAAACAAGACAGATATTTGGAAATAGGCTATCGTCCTTGGGGCGTTTACTACGTGCTCGAAGATGAAGCACTTTTTAAAGTCAAAAAAATTATTGTGCAGCCAGGCGCCCGTCTCTCTCTTCAGAGTCATGAGCACCGAAGTGAACACTGGACAGTCGTTTCTGGTATTGTGACTGTCGATATCCGTTCACCAAAACATGCTTCTATTGAGCAGTTACGTATTCTCAAGGTTAATGAGAGTTGCTACATCCCATGTGGGCATCTTCATCGCCTCATAAATGCCTCTCATGAGTCGATGGTACTCATAGAAGTCCAGTGCGGGGATTATATGGGTGAAGATGATATTCGACGCTTTGAGGACGATTTTTGACGAAACTAAGGAAACACGGAAAAGCTTTACATCTCATCAAAAATATCAATGCATCGAATTGCCATTCAAGGCAATTCTCACATTTTTTCTCTCAGTCACTTACGTATCAGTAAATTCTTTCGTTCAAAAATTCACTTTCTCGATTTGTTCGCTTTTGCGTGCTCCTTTCAGCTTATATGCTTGGATGGCTCTTGATATAGTGTTGTATTTTTATGACTGCTTCTGCTCTGTCTTCTTTGTTTGTCATACCGAACCATTCACTCGTACTGGGCAAGAAGAATACTTCTCATTCCTGATTTTGTATCATTTCCATGACTACTGCTGGCAGGAAAAATTCACGCGTGAGTTCATCATGGAATTCAGCAAAGAAATTTTTCATTTCTCGATCAAGAATCGTCATAAAATCTTTTTGAAATCCAAATAAATTCATATTTGCGGGTGCATCTTCCGGTAAGATTACCTCAATTCCATCTTGGCGAGTATGTACGATATTTCCATCAGTTTTTCGAGCTACTTTTGTATGTTCAACGATAGTTATGAGCTTGTTGTCACTTGTGCTACAAATTCCTCGAGAGACTGTTCCATAGTCTGACAGCATTTTATTGAGGGGGCAGGTGACGATGCAATGCTTGTGTGGTTCCTGGTTTTTTAGGAGAAAATCATAGGCTTCAAAGAGTGCATCTCGACCATAAAAATCATCAGCATTGATGACAATAAATGGTCCAGAAATTGCTTCTCTTGCACACCATATCGCGTGTCCAGTTCACCAGGGTTTTACTCTTTCATGGTTCTTTTCTCCGAGAGTATTCTCACATGATTGTATGACGAGCTGTATCTCAATTTTTTCTCTATATTTCTCCACGATCATTGTCTCAAAATCATTTCTCGTAGTATCACTGATAATACAGATTATTTTTTCTCCACCAAAAGATATCATATCCGAAATAGCAAATTCTATCAGGATTTCTCCGTTTGGTCCTATGGGGTCAATTTGTTTGAGCCCACCATACCGGCTTCCGAGTCCGGCAGCCATGATTACGAGAGCTGGTTTCATAGTGTGAGGATTACATTCCGCTCATCAGCCCTCCGAGGTCGATACCCATGTCTTTTGCAATGGACTGCATCTTAGTGGAGGCTATTTCTTGTGCCTTTTTCATTCCTTTGTTCGTAGCTTGCATGATAGCATTTTCTGTTTTCTTTTGGTCTGAAAGAATACTTGGATCTTCGAAAACAACCGCAACTACTTTCATTTCCCCATCAATGGTCACAACGAGACCATCAACTTCTGCTTCGATATGTGTATTTGCGAGATCCTTTTTTACCTTGCTCATCTCCTGTTGGAGACGCATCATTTCTTTAGCTTTTGAATAGTCCATAGATGTGAATTAATAATAACCGATGCATTGTATTGTTTTTTCTCTTTTTGCAAAAAATGAGATTGTTTGACAAATAAAATTATTTTGTATAGTGTCCCTCCTACTCCTATTTTATTTGTATGTCATCACGACCTCCTCACTCACCGTCGGAAGAATCTACCCCAAAAAAAACTGCTCATGAAAGAATGGAGATGATTATCACACACAAAAAAGCTAGTTTATTGGAACAAACCGGTCTCCCAGATCGAATACGTAACCTTCTCGGGCAACGTAGAGATCTAGGATGCTCAGTTGATATATTGGCGTATGCGGCTTTTCCATACTCTACAGACGAGAAACGGCTTGATACGAAAAAGGGGCATTTCAGGCAATTGCTTCGGTCTGGATTGTTATCTGGATGACTACGGGACAAGGACTTATTGGATATAAAAACTGCAGTGCAAAATTCAAATGAACTCACTGAACATACTCGAATAACTATTATGAAACTTCTTGACGAGAAGAAGAAACGTCCTCGTTGATAAAATATCTTCCCACCATTTGGTGGGATTTTTTTTATTTTCACTATACTAACACTCGCTTCAATTGTTCTCTTATTTTTCCAGTATGTCCTACATTCTTCCTTTGATTTTCTGACTTCTTGCTTGTGTGGGAATTGGCTTTGCGATGTACTTCAAAGGTAAAATAGGTACTTCTGAGAGTAGACCAGGAGAGCTCAATGCCTACATTCAAGAAAATGCTCGTCTTGCCGCAGAACTGGCTGGACTTCAGAAACAAACATGAGAACTCTCAAAAGAGCTACAAAACGAAAAATCTGAGCGAGATCAGCTCTCTGGGAAGTGAAAACAGCTCTTTGTAGAGATCACAACTCTCAAAGAAAAATATGATTCTCTCTCAAAAGAAAAAGAGAGAGTCTTGCAAGAGCTTACTCACTTCCAGGCTGAGGAAAGAAGAAAATCAGAGGCATTTGATACAAGAATTACTCAGCTCGATGAAGCAAAAAATGCCCTTGAAGAAGAGAAAAGACGAATTCGTAGGGAAGATGAAGTACAGGCAGAAAATGAAAAAGCAAACCGTGATCGTATGTGGGCTGAGCATGAAGAAAAAGTGAAAAGTCATCTCGGAGAACTCTGTAAACTGCCTCAATATAATTTCCAATCCTATGATAACAAAAATCTCCCAGAAGGATTTGGCGGTAAGTTTAAACCAGATTTTATGATAGAATTTCTGGGTCAGTATGTGATATTTGACGCCAAGGTCTCTAAGTCTGAGAATCTGCAATCGTATGTCAGTACCAATGTGAAATCTACGGCGGATAAAATCAATAATGATGCGAAAATTTATCCAATGGTTTTTTTTGTGGTTCCGACCGATGCTATAGCAATGCTCTCAAGGACTCATTTTCAAGAGCAAGGATACGAATTCTTCATCATCTCTCCTGAAGCTATTCCTGTTCTTCTCGCGTCGTTTAAGCGTATTAGCGCCTATGAGCTCGCTGAACAACTGGATCCACGAGAACGAGAAAATATTGTGACTCTTATTGCGGAGTTTGATCACCATATCAATATGCGTAATGCACTCGATATTATCGCTTCTCAAAGCGGTATTTCGGTTCTCTCGAAGGCGAGCAATCTCCAGAAAGACCTCAAAGAAGAAATACGAATGAAGAAAGGAAAAATGCGTATCTCTGTCCCGTCATCGACTGAGCTAAAGACGCTTATGGTAGACACCGAGAAGCAACAAGACGATATCAATGCACTTACTTCACCACAGGCATCAATTGCGGAGTCATTTATGGATTCAGCGGGTGGGGTAATTGGGAAAGAATAATTCCACACCTCAATTCCTAGAAAATCAACTCCATAACAGTACTCTTGCATTGTATTCTAGGTTCAATTATGGTAATGTAGGACTATGTTCTCTCGTATTTTCACAACTTCTTGGCAACATATCTCTCGTACACGACTTGCTTCTCTCGGTATTGTGGTGATTTTGACGGGGCTTTTCCTGACCTTCTTCATTGGATTTTTCCTTATACAACAAGCAGAAGTACAACGACAGCTTATCGTGAAAAAATTTAATTATCCTATTTTTCTCAATAATTCCTACGCATTTGAAGATGAAAAAGTAAGTAGGTTTATGGATACGATCCGAGCTACTGTTTCTATGCCTGAGGAGATACAATACATTCATAAAGATAAAGTCTTGGATATGCAAATCGAACGAGATCCAAGCATTCTCAAGATTCTTTCCTGAGAGAATCCCCTCAATGATATCATCATGGTACCTCTCTATGGCGTGGATTTGACGAAACTTCTTGCTGTCGTCCAGACACACAATGAGCTCTTCGAGTCTGTCCAAACAGTGGACGACATGAAAGAAAGTCTGACAAAATTTGAAGGATCTCTTACAGAAATAAAACGCCTCACACACATCACGACCATATTCCTTTCTTGCATAGGTTTCTTGATGGTAATATTGATGACCGTGGTTATCCGTCTGCATATTCGTATTTTCCAAGATGAGAGAGATATTTGTAACCTCGTAGGGGCCTCTCCATTTTTCTACTGGTCTCCCCATATTGTGAGTATTCTTTTTTACTTGTTTATGTCGGGGATATTGAGTTTTTGAATTTTCTTTCTCTTTCGTTCCATTTTTGGAGCATAATTTCAAAAAATCTCCTAATAATCATTGCATTTTTTGGTCTCTCTCATAGTATTTTCGGGTGTCGAAAAAAAAGCATCTATTTTTCTCAAAACATCTCTCAGAACCATGGTTTATGGTTGTTTTTGCTGTGGTAACAATTTTTATACTGCACACGATCGTTTTTGCCTTTCATGCCTTCACGGTATTTCGCTACGATAGTCTCTATGAACAAATACGTGATCATGGTGCCATGATACAGATATCAGAAGATTTTCTCCGTGTTCAAAAAAAAGCTCAAGATCGCTCATTCTTTTCTCGTCCCGATATCCTCGCAGAAGAGATAGGTATGATACAGTCAGGGGCTCGTTCGATGGTCTATCAATATAAAAATGACATATACCGTCTCCAAGATACCATTGTACAGCATATCAAGTACCTCTCTGTAGCAGCTGAAACAGGTCAAGAACTGATGTATCCTCTACAAGAAAAATCCCTCGAACAAGCAGATATGCTTCAGAATCGTCTTGATATGGTTCCTCCGGGCGATATCAATGCGCTTCTTATCCTATCGAAGCTATCAACTGGTATTTTTGAAGCAACACAGAGAAATCTCGAGTTTGCTCAAAAAAAGCTCATCTTTCAAGATATTCTCGCATTCAAACATGAAATGCTGCTTTTGACTGATTTCTATCGATTGAATCCGTCAAAAGATCAACTCTTTGATAGCAAAAAATTCTGGGTTGATTTCCGTGTGGCTTTTACCCGAGACATACTCAAAAATACTTCTAGCGAAACTCTGAAGATATCTCTGCAGCAACTTCGAAAAGTCACAGAAGAAGTCAGGGAAGCTGCTTCCAAAATCCGTACTACTCATCGTGAAAAAAGAATTTCTTGGGTTGAAGCAGAGCAAAAGAAATGGAAAAAATCTGGTATTTTTTCCCCACTTTCACCTCTTCCGGATATGTATCACTTAATCTATATTTCTCTTGCGAAACAGATGATGTATGTCTATGAGGATAATGAGCTTATTATTTCCACTTCTATTACGAGTGGTCGTAATAGCTATGAGACTATTCGTGGCACTTTTCGAGTCTATACCAAGCAACGTGGGAAGCTCATGAAATCACCTTTTCCAGATGAGCCATATGAGCTCTGGGTCGACTATTGGCTCGGTTTTTCTGGTGCGTATGGTATCCATGATGCATGCAACTCTACTGATTGCTGGAGAACCAAATTTGGCGGTGGAAGCTATGTATACAATGGCAGCCATGGCTGTGTCAATACTCCCTATAATGCTGTAAAATTTATCTACAACTGGGCGAAAGTAGGAACGACCGTATATGTGAGATAAATTATATTTTTGGGCATTTATCTAAAAAATCAGGGATATCGAGTTTCGGGAAAGTATGTACTTCAAGGCATTCGATATGGTGTCTTGAACAACCCTCCCAAAACTTGTTTATCAGCGCATGGGGGCAACTCGCCTGAGATGATTCTATAACTGATGAAGTATCTGGAGATTTTCTCATGCTGTATTGAGTAATTCTCCGAAGATAAGCTCTTGTATCTTCACCAATAATCAGCTTTTTCGTTAGAAGTTTTGGGTAATATCCTCATACACGATGAAATAAAGAGATGCTATCAAAAGATTTTCCTTCTGCTATGTCGTATAAGTAATCAAAAGGAGATCAGAATTGAAATATTAGATGCGGATATATTTTAGACACCCCTCGTACATCTGCTCGTACTTGACTATTAAATGATTTTTCTGGTGGATTTACGAGAGCAATATTTCTTTTATTATCTGAAATATTTCCTGATAGGAGACGCCGTACGAGAAAATTCGTTTCTAAAGGCGATAGCGTTTTGAATCAGGATACTTCACGGTCTCTGGATTCTATAATAATAGGAACTCCATTTGGAGTATTTAATCAAGACATTTTCTCTCTTATTTTTTGTACGGCACGATGTATATCTGTACTGATAATCAGGTCAGAAGAGTAAGAGGAGCTACTCCTTATAACAATACCATTTATCCATTGCAAAACAATGGCTCGATATTTTCACGACGTAACATCTTGTAAACCACAGTGATGAAATTGTACTCAATTCGCCACTGTATAACAAGGACTGGAGAGTCCATCATTTATAACAAGTACTTCTCAAATTTCCATATGTATATTTATACATATAAAATTTATTTTGCAATTTTATTTCTCGGTAGTGAGACAGTATAGATTCCTGCCTTCGCAGGAATGACCGGAATGCTAGAAGAAATATCTGATTTTATCGCTGGCAGGATGATTTCTGAGTTTTTGGAGTGTCTTTGCTTCGATTTGCCGAACTCGTTCACGAGTGACACCAAATTCTTTTCCGACTTCTTCGAGGGTGTGTACTTCGCCACCATCGAGACCGAACCGCATAATGACTATCTTTCGCTCACGAGGCGTGAGGAAGTCGAGCATATCATAGAGATTTGTCTTCACGAGATGCATATTCGCTGCATCATCAGGTTTTTCATATTTCTCATCTTGGATGAAATCCCCAAGAGTAGCATCTTCTTCTTTTCCGACAGGGGTATCAATAGAGAGGATATCTTGGCTAATACGCATAATCTGACGGACTTTTCGGACATCCATCTCAAGCTCGGCAGCGAGTTCTTCAATGAGTGGTTCACGATTCAATTCTTGTGTCATCATACGGTACGTATAATTGAATCGATTAATGGTTTCTGTCATGTGCACAGGGACACGGATAGTCCGTGATTGGTCAGCGATAGCACGAGTCACACCCTGACGAATCCACCATGTGGCATAAGTTGAAAACTTAAACCCTTTTTCGGGGTCAAATTTATCAACGGCACGGAAGAGTCCGACATTTCCTTCCTGTATCAAATCGAGAAGCCCAAGACCTCGTCCCATATATTTTTTTGCAATCGATACCACGAGACGGAGATTGGATTCTGCGAGTTTTTTACGAGCGGCTTGATCTCATTTTTTGATAAGTCGTCCGAGTCGTACCTCTTCGTCACCATTGATCAGGGGATATCGTCCGATTTCATTGAGATACATTCGGATAGAGTCGTCAGAGATGACCGAGAGATCAATCATTTCTGTCTTTTCTTCGTCATCATCTTTTGATGATTCAAAGAGATTTTCTCGTTCGAGATTATCGACGAGTTCTATCTTGAGCACCAATAAAGCATTATAGATACGGTCGAGAAGATCGATGTCTTCTTCTGCTCGTGGCAGAAGTGCCGTGAGCTCATCTTGACTGATTCGCCCTTCTACTTTTCCTTTTTTTATCAGTTCTTGGATGTTTTCAGGAATGTCTTGGACGAGATCTTCAGGAAGAGAAGTGTCGATAAAGGTATTAAATCATTTTCCCATTCTACGACCATCTTTATCACGATCGACATTGATACGTGATCCCTGTGATTTTGGTCCTTTTTCACGGAAGAGAAGTTCATCTTCTTCGATTTGCTCAAGGATCTGTCTATCCTCATGGTCGATAGAGTCATCCTCTACGTCTTCATTCATAATTTTTTTAATAGGCACTTTCCAATCATGTGGATCTTCTTCCTCCATCTCTGGAAGAGCATAAAAATCTTTTTCTTTTCATTTCTTTTTGATGTCTTTTATTTCTGTATCTCCACTGACATCGATATCATCGAGTTGGATTTCCTCGGCAACGAGGTTTTTCTTTTTGTCGACTTTGACCATAGGTGAAAGGATATTAAATAAGTCACTTCTCCTTCGCTTTTACGAGGAGGGTACTGAGTTTCTGGATATCGTGCGCGTATTCTTTCTGTAGTTTTCTGAATATCAGTTTATCAGTATTATTGATAAGTTGATGAAATTCTTGTAAGACTATTTCTGGTGTTTTGTTCTCTGTCAGTGTCTCAAATCGGAGTTCATACATACGGAGAGACTCTGAATCCAGAGCACTCTCAATACACTGTCTGAGATGAGAAAAGGAAGTATCAAGAGCAACTTCAGGGTAAAAAATACAACGCTCCAAAAAGGTTTCTTTTCCTCTCGCAAGACCCGCAATGTATGCGATAAGATAGTCTTGTCATGAGAGCTGTGTGGAGGGTTTTTTTTCCTGCGGTTTCTCGTGTTTTCTTCCACGAACTGCTCTATTGTATTCGAAGTAGACACTTTGCAAGCTTAAATCAAGTTTTTTTGCTGTTAGACGCAAAGATTGGTCGATGGCGACCGTACCATGCATCTGCACGATCATGGTCACGACATCTTGGAGAAGTGCATTTTTGCCTTGATTAGTAGTGATATTATACTTGGAAGCCCCTGATTCTATCATAAATTCTATGGCAGGTTGAGCCTTATCTACTTTGTCCATGAAGTCACCTCCTGATCTGAGAAATTCATCAGGATCTTTGGCTCCTCATAAATCGACGACATAGATGTCTACTGCTTCATTTTTGAGATTTTCTATGGATCGCAAAATAGCGAGTTTACCTGCTTCATCTCTATCGAGACAGAGGTAAATCTGGTCAGTGAGACGTCTGATGAGCCTGATATGCTCTTCTGTGAGGGCTGTTCCGCTAATTCAGACGACGTTTTCAATCCCTGCTTGATGGAGACTCACGGTGTCCATCTGTCCTTCGACCACGATAACCTTCTTCGCTTTCGTAATAGTTTGTTTGGCTCTATCAATACCAAAGAGGACATTGCTTTTATGAAAAATAGGAGTCTCTGGAGAATTGACATACTTTGCTTCTTCACTTCACGATTTCAAGGTGCGACCTGAGAATGCGATGACATCTCATCGATAATTTCGGATCGGGAAGAGGAGCCTTCCAAAAAATCTATCTTTATAGGCTGAGAGAAAGATGCCACTTTCTAACAGGACTTTCTCTGAGAATCATTTCTTTTTCATCGTCTCAAACATCTCGCGAGGCTCACTGCTGTAGCCTATTTCCCATGTCTTCAATGTCTCTTCTGTCAGTCCTCGCTTCATAATATAAGTGCGAGCTTCCAGTCCTTCTGGTCCCCAGAGTGATTTTGTATAAAATGTTGCCACTTCTTGATAGAGTTTTGTGAGAATAGCTTTTTCATCACTGGCTTGATTTTGTATGGTATCTGTTTTGAGTTCTACACCGGCTCGTTTTGCGAGGATTTGCAGCGCTTCTCGGAATTCTATTTTTTCCAGTAACATCAATATCTGTATCGGTCCTCCTCCTTGATTAGTAGAGAAACAATAGGCGATTTGTTTAGCGGGTGAGACGACAAATGAGGGGTTTTTCTCTGGCTTAAATGGTGAGAGTCATTTCCAGTTAGCTCCTGATTTTCTCAGGGGCACATATTCCCTCACGAGCTCGACGATATCGATGCGTGATTCTATGTCTGAAACGAGAGTAGATGAAGACATAGGGAAAGTGTTACTGAGCTAATTTGTTTCGGTGTTTTCTTCTGTTTTTCCCAGTTCGAGAAGGATTTTATTTTTTTCAGCTTCCTCTTTTGCTTTTTTCTCATCATCGATGAGCTTCATTTCACGAGGATACGCTGCTCGCAGGAGCTGCTCAAGCTCTTCTAAGTCTTTGTATCCATAGATGACTTTTTCCCCCATTACCATAGCAGGGAGTGTATCCTTGATATCAAATATGGAGATAAGTGTTTTAATTACGGAGAGGTCGAGGAGATAATCAAATGAATATACCCGCAATTCTGGATATTTCTCACGAAGCTTGGTGAGCGTGTTACCGGTCTTGATACAATCATCGCATTTATCTGAATTGGTATAGAAATAAAAGGCGAACATAATTTTTTTCCCACAGCGCTCAGTGATGCGCTTCATCAGGAGATAATCCTTGATTTCCAGCAGTGAGTAAAATCGCTTGAGCTGGACAATATCACGACTATCAGCGCCCACATTTTTTTCCGTAAATTCTATCTTTCGTGCGAGTTCACCGAGTTCTTGAGAGAGGATCTGGCTTCCTACTTCTTTACACGAGAGTTCAGAGAGGAGGGAGAACTGTGTTTCACTGGAGAGAATATCGGTTGAAATACTCTCATAAATAGACTTCATCTCGGTGACACGGGTCCGATTGAAATAATTATTGATGACAATAGCTGCACCAAAAATAGTACCTGTCATGATAAAAGTAATGATGTATTTTTTCCAGTCAATCATAAAAATAAAATAAAAAATAAGAAGACTATCTCCAAGTCGTTTGTTTCTTTTGTATGTTATTATAAATAGCTTTTCCAAGCCAAAAAGGAGCTATAAAAGTATAGAGCATCAGGAAAATAAAATCTCCACTGATTTCCCATTTTCCGGAGGTAGCACGCTTTCCGCAGGCGAGTAAAAATATCATAATCAAGAGAAGAACAGACGAGAGGAGTCCCATCGTATCCATATTGACAAAAAAGATATCAAAATTTCCCCACTTCCAATGTTTGAGACCATATATCCAGAAGTCTTCTATCGTATTTCAAAAACTCTTCACCAAGCTATAGAGTGATCCAATTACAAAGGGGATAGTGAGGAGAATACTCAGAAGTGCCATAGGGAGGACTATAAGCCCGAGGTCACCATGTTTTTTATTGAAGAGCATTCTGCGATAATCCATGAGGTTTCCGAGGAAGCCACTGACCCATCGGACACGTTGTTTGTAGAGCTTCTTGATAGTATTGGGGCTTGAGGTGTAGACGACTGCTCGTGGTGCGTGTGCGATTTTGAGACCGTGTTTTTGCATACGCATGGCTATTTCCATATCTTCTGTATTGTGTGCATGTTTGTAGATTCCTATTGTATCAAATACCTCTCTTCGAAAGAAAGAAAACGGTCCAGGAGCGATATGAATCGCGTGCATCAGAGACATCGCATATCGAATCAGATTTCCGTAGTGATACTCGGCTCGTTGCATTTTTTGAATGAGAGTATTGGCCTTCCAGATAACGGTCGAAGGTGTGACAGCCATCACAGTTGGGTCTTCGAACTTATGGAGAATTTGTCTCATCGCATCTGGCATTACGAAGGAGTCAGCATCGAGGCATCCTACGATAGATGTTCTACAGTATTCGAGTCCGAGATTGAGAGCGGTATGTTTCCCTCCATTTTCTTTATGAATGACCTGGATATTATGATACGCATTGTAGGGCTCGAGGAGCTCAGCTGTTTTATCAGTAGAGCCATCGTTGATGACGATGATCTGGATTTTATCTTTGGGGTAGTCGAGTTGGAAAATGGATTCCATGGTGCCAACTATAGTCGTCTCTTCATTGAAACAGGGAACAAGAATCGTGACAGGCACGTCTTCAATGGGTTCTTTGATTCACTCTGATTCCTTCTTCTCGAGAAAAGAGAGAAGAATAAATATCTCAAAATAAAAGACACAAAACAAAAATATATAACTTACTATTTCAAAAAACTGATTCATACAGGAATTCTTTTACAGAAGTTTGCTCATTATAAATATTTCTCTGAAAAAGCCAGCTAAAATCGCTCAATCATACAGAGTTGTAAAAAGCGAAATACTCGCACCATTCTTTTGCTGTGTTTCTTTGGATTTTTGTAGAGCCGATAGAGCCATTCACCGCCAAATCTTCGGAAAAATCGAGGAGCAGGCGTACGAAAACCTGTGAGAAGATCAATAGAACTCCCAATCCCGATTCCAAGCAGAGCGGATGGTTGTTTTTTGAGAATATCTGCCACTATTTTTTCTTGTCGTTTGTTGCCGTGCGTTGCGATGATGATAGGAAGTGTCGAAATGCCCTCACTGGTATTAGAAATCAAGACCTCACAATGGATTCATGGGTATTTACTCTCGATAATACTGTGCATCTTTTCTTGGGATAATCGTTTCATGATATCACCTTCGCTGTCACCCGTGACGACAGGATCAATAATCGTCACACCGATATGATGTCTTGTTGCGAGAGCGAGGATATCAGGCGTGATACGAGAGCCGGTGATTCTCTCGCCATACTGTGCGCGAAATTTTGGTGAGTGGAAAATTGCTCGGATGCACCAGAAAGGGAGACAGATATATTTCATCCATCGAGGCAGATGAGAATCAGTGATCTGATACCCGACGAAAATACCGATACCATCAGGAAGCGCAATATCAGAAGATTTTAAAATGGCTACCAACGTGGTATCACTGTGAGCATCGTAGAGTATTTCAGGATTGGGCGTGACGATGAGTGTTTTTTTCTCTTTTTTGAGTCGAGATTCTATTTCTTGGAGACAGTCAGAATACGAGGTTTTGATAAAATGGATGTCAAAAAAAGTGTGGCATTGCATGGCGCTATACTATGAAAAATTAACCACTTATCAAATTCTCCTTCTTTCCATCAATAAAAACTCTTTCTTTTCGGATATTTTATCCTATCATCCTATCATCTTATTTTCTGGTTATCTTTCCCCTATGTACCTTTTTCTCGATACCGAAACACACCATGTCGTCGATCCTATCCTTATCCAGCTCGCTTACAAGCCGTCTGATAGACTCGAATATTTCTCTGCACTCTATAATACTGCTGGTGTACCACTTGATTTTGGTTCTATGGCGGTCCATCATATCACAGAATCCGAGCTCGCTGATAAATCCCCTTTCCGAGATTCATCTGACGCATTAGATTTGCAGAAAATCCTCAGAACTTACACACTGGTTGCTCACAATGCGGCGTATGATATCGATGTTCTCGTCCGTCAAGGAATAGAGATCACTTCCTCTATCTGTACGCTTCGTCTTTCTCGCTATCTCTATCCCAGAATAGATCAGCATAAGCTCCAGTATCTCCGCTACTATCTCGGTATAGAATTCTCAGAGAAACCACAAACGCACGATGCGCTCGGCGATGTCCTCGTCCTCGAACAAGTCTTCTACAAAATGCACGAAGCACTCAAAGCACAAAATCCTCTAAAAAATGAAGAAGAGTTAAAAGAATTGATGATTGAGATATCATCGCATCCGTCAGTCCTCTACACGTGTAAATTTGGTAAACATAAGGGCACACTCTGGAGTGAAGTCCCGCGAGATTACCTGGAATGGGTCGTGTATAAATCTGACTTTACTGATGAAGATGTGCTCTATACGGCGAAGTATTATCTGGAGAAATTTTAGACCTTCTTTCAAAACCATTTTGCTGTATCAGGTCTATGATGTGGGCATCCTGGCCAACAGCACGGTCTCTTTTTTCCGTCTGAGATATCACTATAGAGACGCTCAATATGCGCTGCTTTTGTTTCTGGTTTTTTCACAATCGTCACCCAACAAATCCACTCGTTTCGTGCGAGAGGAGTCAGAGCATTCCAGGTATCTATGATTTCTGGATGTGCTAAAAGTAC
>JAYSSG010000038.1:0-7607 GCA_043720655.1 Candidatus Altimarinota bacterium | reverse complement strand
TCAGCTCCAGAAACAGCTCCAGCAAATCCAGCTGTTGCTCCTGCAGAGAAGATAACGCTCGATGCAAAAGATAAACTTGCTGATCTTAAGTCAAAATTAGAAATTAAGACCGATGATCCTGCAAAACAAAAAGAAATAGCAAAAATTGAAGAATTTTTCAAACAAAAAAAAGATGAAATCTTAACCATCTCAAAGGCGAGTCTTGATTCTCTTCGAAACGATATTCACGATTCAGATGAGGTTATCACGGGTAAAATTAAGGTGAAAGACGGAGAACTCGTACATACCGAGGCGCCAGCATCTGCAGAGAGTGAGACTGCTGCTCCCGAAACTCCACAGTCAGAAGCAGAAACTGCAGATCAATTAACCCAAATAAAATCCCAAGTACCACCAGAATATCAAAAAGAAGTAAAAAACTATGTTGTGGATAATGGGTGATTTGCTGGTGTAGTAAGGCAAGGAATCTCAAATTGGATAGTTGAAATCATAAAATGAATAAAGGGATTCTTTGCAACTTTTGGCATAGAAGACGAGGGCGAGAAAAAAGATGCTCTTGCACAAATCAATGGATTTGAAGATGCTGAAGAAGAACGTCGCGTCACAGCATCAGTGAAAGCCCTCAAGAGTTCCCCTATCACAAAATGACCTCCCCTCTCAGACGTAATCAAGATAGGTCACATCTCAAACGAAGACCTCACTCAAATTCTCAAGGACAACCCAGCGCTTGATTTCTCCAGTAACAAAAATATTGAGGCGGCTTTTAGTGGTAGTTTTCTGCCAAGTGAACAAGCATCAAAGATGCGATATCTACGTATCTATACTCTCTTAGGAGATTTTCACGCAAGTCCTCGACCGGAATACAAACCAAAAGAGATATTCACCGATTTACTTTCTGGACATAAAAATACGGATCTGGACGATCGTATACCTGAAAGAGAAAGTGCAAGCCCACCAGCCGTCACATCTTCTATATGAGCTGCAGTTGAGGAGGTCTCTACATCTTCAGAAATCCAAACACAAGACATCATAGACGCTCGCAAGCTCGATACAGATTTACAAAAATCTCGAGATGAGCTCTTTGTTGCAAAAGCTATCTCTCCTGCAACAGAAGAATCAAAGAAAAAAATCACCGAAGCTGAAGTAGCACTCAAACCGTATCAAGAGAAAATAGACATTCTCAAGAAATCCGAGAAATGAATCATGATGGAAACACTTAAAGAAACAAATATTTCTCTTGAAACCCTCAAGGCACAAAAAACGGTCTTAGAAGCAAAAGAGCCGGAAAATACAAAAGAAATAGCGGAAAATCAAACACAAATAGATTTCTATGAGAAAAATAAAGCCTCAATAATGGAAAAAATAAATAGTGTCATGATCACTGCTGAAAACGATAGTGAAAAATGGAATTTCCAAGATACAAAAACAGCGAATGATATAGTCACAGCACGTATAGGAATTCAATCAATCATGGAGCAAACTCCTATTTCAGCAACGGAAGCAGCATCTGAGAATCAAGAACCTGAAACCGAGAAACTCTCACAAGAAATTGCCATACTCTCACAAGAGATAGAAAAAAATGCACAAGCGTATTCCGAAGCAACTACTACAGAGGGAAAAGCTGCTCTTAAGAAAACTGCAGAAGACAAACTAAAATCTCTTCAGGAAAAAAATACTGTAGCAACGGGTATAAATAAGACAATACAAGAAAATTATGCAAAACAGCCTGATAAAGCTCGAAGATCAGAAAGTGCTATGAAAGAAATAAAAATCTCTCTAGAGAATGCTCAAAAATCCATAAAAAAGATAGAGACTGAAGGGACATCTGAATTAGAATCATTAAGCTGTTCTGATAGAAATAATCTACTCTATAGAAATGGCAAATTATACCAGTTTAAAGAGCCTGGAGCATTTTATGAAATGGTATACAAGGAAGGTAACCTCCAACAAGCATGAGACGCTATAACTGAGTTAGCATGGAGTAACAAAAATCCTCGAACAGCACAAAAATTGTGATATAAAATTGTACCCTATAATGAGGCTAAAGAGGTTGTAAGTAGCATAGATGATATCCAAAGAAACATTAAGACAGGTTGATGGATATATGTTGCTCCTGAACATTTTTCCGGTAAACTTAGAAATCCAAAAATAGACTAGGGTTTATTTGATTTTAAACAAAAAATAAGGTATATTTAATGCAGATATACCTTATTTTTATTTTATGGTCGCAAATAGCTTGGAAACACAAAAAACGACGCTTAAGTTTGACTCTCTTGCACTGCTCAGAGAAGAACTCGGAAAACAGACGACTAATCCAGAAAGATTGGACGAATTTCAAAAAACTATCGATCAGGCTCTCGAGGCATGAGATCGTGAAGGAGTGATCGAATTCACAGAAGATGAATGGAAGTCATTAATCACAAATGAAGACCTTCCGCCTATTGAACAAGTGAAAAAACTTTTACAGGAGAAAATAGAATGAAGAAATGAAGCAAAAATAGAATCAAAAGAAAAAAGAGAATGAATCATGGGGGAACTCGATAAAAAAGTCGATGAAGTAAAAAAATCCGTGGAAGATGTCAAAGAAAAAGCAACCGGAGCAGTCAAAGAAGCACTCTCCCCTATTGAAAAAATCAAAGATGGTCTCGAAAAGGCTCAAAAATCTCTCTGAGAAATGTGGGGCAATCTCTGGACGCCGGTCAAGTTTGCTTGGTATACACTCTGTGCAAGTCTGGGATTCAAATTTGGTAAAGACGCCCTTGCAGCGATGACCAAAGAAAAAGCTGAGGCAGTCGTAGAAGAAGCAAAGAAAAAGGTAGGAGAAATTGGGAGAAAGTGAGAGGAAAAACCAAAAGAAGAAAAAGAATGAAGCATTGAAAAAGCAGCGCCACTTGCTCTCCTTGGAGGTGCTGGACTTGGTATTTTTGCACTTATAAAAAGTAAACTCCCAGAAAGTATCACAAAGAACCTCAATATAGCTGATAAAGCAGGCTTCCTAAAAAAACTTGCTTGAAATAGAGCATTAAAGGTTTTTGGAATGAGTGGTATCACACTTTTTGGTATTGGAAAACTCTCAGAAAAACTCCAAGACCCAAAAATCGCTGCCGAACTCTGAGAAATACCAGAAGATGCAGAAGGGAAAAAAGTTTGGTGGAAAAAAGCTATTGAAAAAGCTGGCATTACTATGAAAGACGGGGCAGAAGAAATCTGGGCAATAATGAATGGAGAAAAGCTCGATGAGTACCTCACCTCTCGGGAAAACTCTGACGAAATGGAGAAGCGGGGGTACGTGACACTCGATCAACACCCTACCATACTCTGAGCAAAATACGAGCTCTCTGTTTTTGAAAAACGATGTGAAGTATTCTATAATCAGCATAGAGAGGCTTTCAATGGAGCCGTCGCGGCTGGACTTATATTGAAGCCCGGAATGGTATTCAGCGCTGGAGTAAAATGATCTACACTTGCCCTCTCAATACTTCAATTTGCTTCCCCCGGAACAATAGTCCCTGCTGGTCTTGTTCTTGGTCTTGCTGGTAATACCATTGAGGGTATGAAACATATCCAAGTACCAAAAGATTTCTGACCAGAGGATATCAAAGATATGCTCGATATACCCGACATCAAATCCTTCCTTGAATCTCAAGTTCCGGGCATTACAGAGGAAATTCATTTTGATTCTGTCGCAAAAGAATTCCAAACTCTCGAACAAAAAATCAAAGAGTTTAACGCCAAATCTTTCTGGGAAAATATTGCCAAGTGAGCTGCCGAAAAAATCATCGAAAGTCCTCAAGAGAAAATAAACAGTATGAATCAGCAAGGCGTGCAAACTCTTGCATCATCTCTAGAACTTCTTGAGAAAGAAAACAAAACATCTGGAGCCTATAAGAAGCTCCTTTGAGATGATAAAGAACCTGGAATTCTCAAAGAGATTACAACAAAACTTGGAAGTGGGAACGCTCTAACCGAGTGAGACATACGAACTATGATGGAAGCGACTGAGTGAACCAATATTCGAATTTTTCCTCGTGACAACACGAAGTCTGGTACGACTATCCAATGGCAATCTCTCGATGCTCAGTGAAATATCACAGGGCTTCCTCGCAATATCTGTGTCAATCCAACTCTTGAATATTCAAAACAATTTGATACTGCGAGAGATTTCGTCGTAGATGAGTATAATCTCAGTACCTTGAGTGTCTTCGGAAAGACCGCAGCAGAAACTCGTACTATGCTCAGTCAGCTCACAGAAAGTATCAAAAATAATAATAAGAAATCATGAAGCCTCATAGAATCCTTCGTACGAAATGGATGATCTATTGTGACTTTTGGCGCGGAGACCTATGCAGTTGATTATCTCGGAAATAAATACTTCCTCGGACCTTGGAATCTCGTGCAATCAGCATTTCTCAATATAGATACCCCTGAGGGAAAACTCGAAATGCAAGAAGGTCTCGTAGAATATGGTCAGGGATTGGCCCCAATCATATTGATTACTGCACTATGAAACAAATATTTAGGCCATGGGTTTACGTGAACCAAGAATAGATGATTCATAAATGGTCTCATGAAAAACTCAATTGTGCAATCAGTTACCTATCCTCTTCATATTGTGAAGAATATTTGAAAATGAGGTATATTGAGTGGAAAGTATATTTACCAGAGAGCTTTTGCTGGAGACTATAAGTCAGCCTTCTCTGATCCGAAGAATCAAATCAAGGCTCATTTTTATGAAACAAAACATAGAATGCAGTCTCTTCAAAGATTTATCCCAATAGATAAACTCAGAGAAATAGGAGGAAAACATGCAAGTATAGCAAAACTAGAAGAAGCACGGAGTTTACTCTACAAGTCTAAACAATCTTGGTTACGAGAATGAGATATCAAAGAGGCTATGTCACTTCTGAGCCATTCCTCAAGAAAATTCGAACACGAAATCATCGATAACCAAAGTAATACACAAATAAAAGAATTAACAGAGAAAATAGAGAAAGAACTCACCGAGCAGAGAAACTCGCTTGCTGCCATTGAAAATACTTTCCGAGAACGTTTTCCTCAAGAATTAATAAATAGGACAGCAACAGTTGAAAGTCTCAAGGGATTTGACATCAGTACACCTCAAGGAAAAAAAGATGCAGAGAAGATGCTCATCGAAGCACAATCAGAAATCAATGCTATCGAAGAGGAGAGAATAAAGTCTGATAAAGACTTGTTAGAATCAAAGAAGGCTTCTGAGGCGCATCCAAACGATACAACTCTCAGACAGGATTTCGATACAAAACAAGAAGCACACATCAAAATAATGGATAAATATGCTACCAGTCATAGAGAACTCTCAGAAATACGTGAAGCCATGGGTGAGCTTCTCCACGGAAGAAAACCAAAAATCAGACTCTCAGAAGCACATCTCAGATCAGTAAAGGGCTTACGTTGAAGCGCTAAAGTTTTGGGTGTTCTCGCCCTCACCGTAGGAGCGTGATTTGCTATTGAAAAAGTGGCTGAATATATACATGGTGACTCACATGAGACAGAACACAAAGGAACTGCCGACGAAGATGATGAAAAATACTACTGATTCAAAAGGGAGAATCAAGCATCTCATACAGAAAAAAAAGAAAAATCAGAATACACCTGTGAGACTCCAGAGGATTTTAACAAGCGTATTGAAGCAATAGAAACCCAATATGCAGAATCAGTCAATAAATTCCTAGATCCAGAGTTTATTCAAAACCTCTCCAGTGAAGAGCGAGAAAAGCGTATCCAAGAAGCCGCAGATAGTCATATGCTTCGAGTAGGTATCCTCAAGTCCCTCGTCAAGGCAAATAGAGGGATGATGGAGTGATATTGGAATCAACATTTTACTACTGATGAGATGGGGGAAGAAGTAGTACCGGAAGACATACGTAAACAGGGTGTCAAAGCCTTTATGTTTATTCATAGAAAAGAAGGGAAACTCACATTGGACTATATGAATCATCAAGATATGAAAAATGTCTTCTATCTTCTCTATGATGAGAGTCACAAAAATTGGGCTGAGAAAAACCTCGGAAACTGAGTAGCTACTGCTGGAGATATTGCTCTCCGTGTCGCCCCTTTCACTGGTTCTTACATGGATGGATCAGACGCATATAAGAGTTTCTCTCGTGGAAATGTAGGTGACGGATTATGGAGTACTGCGTGGTGCGTTGGTGGTCTTATATTGGATGTAGGCTGAGTAGTCTCAGCAGGATGAACAACAGCCGCATGATCTGCACTCCGAGCTGCCAAAGTAGCTAAAACAGCTGGAAAAGCACTCCTACATAACTGAGTACAGTTTGGTACACAATTTGGCATAAGTCTTGCGAAGGTACCCCGCTCTGAATCTATCTCAATAGACAAACTCTAAAAATCACTTGCCTCTCATAAAAAATATCTACAATCAGCACTCTATGAACGCTGACAGACGGATAGTACCCGAAAAACATCTTTCCTATCTCCTTGAAGAAGATCGTATTTTAGAGCGCACACAAAAAGTGAAACACAGTCTTGGGCATTCCCATAAAAGAATAGACAGAGTTGCTGATAAATGGATAGAGTGAACTGGTATAAACTCCCTGGCTCGAGTTATTCTCAAAAATGTAGATAGTATTCCTGTAATAGCAAGACATACTGTCGCCAACATTCATTCACATCCTAGTCCAGTTCAAGATACACATGTCAGTCATCTAGCTGTGACTCATGCAAGTCATCACACTGCCGCCGATTCTCTCCCTGTAACAAAAACAGAGATTCACCATGGGCACGATACTCATACAGCTCACTCTACACATACTGAGCATGTTACTCATGGACATCACAATGAACAGCACGCTGAGCATCATGCAGATAGCCATGAGCATCACGTAGGACATGGAGGAAACCATGACGATCATGGGCACCATGGTGGGGGACATGAGCACTGATCACATCATGGGGGCCATTTCTCTACGTTTGTGAGTTCAGGTCACTGGTGTGGAGGCCAATGAGCGCGTATCTTCGCTATGATAGGCAGAATTTTTGGAGAAATTATCGGCTACATTATCAAAGCTCTTATTTTGGCAGTTCTTTTCTGACCGACGAGGACGACTATTCTTGTTTTTCTGATAAGCACCTTCCTCAATACCACCATGAATACTTCCCTGCCGGTGTGAATCGCTGCAGGTATAGCTGGCATTATCCATCTTATCTTTACTGGTATTGATAAAATAAACGGTGGATGATGAGGTCACGGAGAATCCCACTGAGGTGGGTGACATGGACATCATTAAAAAATCCCCTTCAATTGAAGGGGATTTTTTAATTTCTATATTTATTTATCCTTTTGCTGGCTCGACGTCTCCATTGATAACTTTTTTAATAAAGCTATACGATTCTCCATATTTGTTTGCTTGGATAACCGCTGGTGATGCCGTATAAAGAGTATCCCCAATATAGAGGCCCCTTTGGACAAAGTAAGGATAGTAATTCCATATTTGGTTTGCAAGATAGGATGAGTCATCATTTTCAGCAAAACAGTAAGCAGGGATATTTTGATTACTTGGATTATCAGCTGGCTTCACACAGATTTTTTCTCCAGTGGTAATATGGGTGTA
>JAYSSG010000037.1:0-3394 GCA_043720655.1 Candidatus Altimarinota bacterium | reverse complement strand
TATGACAAGGGGGGAGAGCCATCTGATCAGCTTGTGCTGGATTATAAGCGACGACGAGATTACGACGACTATTTGGATTATTCTTGCAGGTGTCTATTACTTTTTGTATTTGATCGATACCTTCTCCATTGAAGTTTCTCCACTGGTATCCATAGACAGGTCAGAGCTCACCCCATTCTGTACTAAAAACACTATCGGTTTTTATTTTCTCAATAAAAACTTTCATTTCTTCTTCCCATTCTGGTGTATATTTTGGATATTTTTCTGTTAGATTATTTTTCTCAAGATATGCCTGGAAAGGCCACTCGTTCCATATTCTCACATCATTATCGACAAGATATTTGATATTAGTATCACCAGAGAGAAACCAGAGAAGCTCATGTATGATACCTTTTGTGAATACTTTCTTCGTTGTCAAAAGAGGAAATCATTCTTGTAGATCACATCGAAATTGGTATCAGAAAACACTCCGAGTACCAGTACCAGTACGGTCTGATCGGTCTACGCCATTATCCATCACATGCTGTAGGAGGTTGAGGTAGGATTTCATGGGAAATTATTTTTGAATCTGTTGAGTGATATCTTCGAGCGTGTTTGCACCTCTCCATTTTTTGATCAATTCTCCGGTATTTGTTACTTGTACAAAAGTTTGTTGATCAGTGATTCCGTACTGTTGTTTCATAGCATCGGCATCATCGAAATTGACTCGTAGTATAGTGAGGTCTTTTGGTAATTTTGCTACTTTATCTGTAATATCTTTGTTAGTTGCGATACCAGCTGGTGACCAGTTTGCATAAAAGAAGAGAACAACATTGCCAGATGACTGTGCGAGAGCTGTAGGAGTATAGGGGAGATAGAGACCACCTTCTGCGATGGCACGAGGAGTATCTGTTGGCGCAAGATTCGTTTGTTCACCGACAGAAGCTCACTCCTTAGGCTTCTTTTCTTCATCGGCTACACTCGGAAGAGTCTCTTCTATGGGAGCTATGACTTCCTCGGGTACAGGTTCATTGATTGTGGTTACTTCACTCGGTTTTGCTCAACAACTTGAGAGAAAAAGAGAAGTAACTACGAGCGTAAACAGGAGAATCGAAGTAGTTTTTTTCATAGCAAAATCGTTTAAAAAGTATGTAGATACATACTATGAAAAATAGAGGAGTTGTCTAGGGATTTTTTGGATTAACTATCTCCGCGACCATCAAGTGAATTATGAGAACCTTCGTAACCAAAAACGGTAGCCCTAAATCACGCGTCATGACCTAAATATCTATTTCTACGTTTTTTATCAGGAATTCGTGTACTGAGAGTTGGTTTCTTTCAATAAGGATTTGGTGCGAGATTTCAAAATGATTGCCAGTTTTCATTTGTCCAATTTTTTGTTGGGAAAGAATGAATTGCTGTCTCTAATTCTTGACTCATATCTGTAGTCTCGTTATTTCGTAGGAGTTGAGAAAAATAACCTCGAAGTGCCTTCTTTTGTCATCGAATGTTTAGTACACGAAGAAGTGATTCCATATCTTCTCTACTAATAGAATAATCAGAACTGAAAACAGTTTCTAATCACTGACGTACATCTGATCCTAGAGCGGTAATAGGTGTGTGCTTATGGTAGGAAACGTGATGTGTATCAGTAGGAAGAATAGTGCTACCGTCTGGTAAGGTATAAATTTCTGGATCTTTCTTTGAGATAGTCTGCATAGTTGATATATTACGTGGATATTATAGTATATAATATTAAATATGTCAAATATCGTAGGTTTCAAAATACATTTTTTTATTATACTAACTCCATGATTCAGAAAACCACACTATTTCTCAAAAAAAATATCGAAGAATTAATTCGTGAAGATGTCTCAGAGCTTCGGGAAATCATAGCGTTTCATCGGTATCAATACTATGAGCTCGAAAAACCTCTCATTGCTGATGATGAATTTGATATACTCTACGCTTTATTGGTAGCATGAGAGGAGAAGTTTGAAATGGAGCATGAACTTTGAAGCCCTACTCAGGAAATAAGTCGACTAGAGGAAAATCACTTCACAAAGGCACCTCATAAGCATCCGATGATGTCACTTGATAATACCTACAATGCGGATGATTTGGTGGAATTTGAAAAAAGAATCAAGCGTATTCTGGACAGTGATGCAGATTCTTCTCGTTTAGTTGAATATGTTGTTGAATATAAATTTGATGGACTCGGGATTGCTCTTACGTATGAAAGTGGAAAATTGGTTCGTGCCCTGACTCGTGGCGATGGTTTGAGAGGGGAAGATATTACACTCAATGCTCTGCAAATCAATAATATTCCGCAATATATATCCTCACAACAATCTCTTGAAGTACGATGAGAAGTCGTGATGTCTCGAGCTTCATTTGAAAAGCTTAATACCAAAAGACTTGCTGCCTGAGAAAAACTCTTTGCTAATCCTAGAAATGCAGCCAGCGGGAGTCTGCGGCAGCTTGATCCAAATGTTACGCATGAGCGAGATTTACTTTTCTTTGCCTATAGTTGTCCTGATCTAGAAGAAGGACATAGCACAGTAAATAACTATTTTGATATCATAGAAGAACTCTGAAGATATGGATTTCAAACTTCGCAACAATGGCAATGAGGGGGGTTATTCTTTGAAAAAAAAGAAGGGATCCACTCTATCGTTGATATGATTCATGAGATGGGCAAGAAGCCTATTTGTCCCTTTGATATTGATGGTCTCGTTATCAAGGTAAATAATCTGATATTTTGGGAAACTCTTGGCTTCACAGCACATCATCCGAGGTCTGCTATTTCCTATAAGTTCCCAGCAGAATACGCTCGTACAAAAATCATAAATATTTTTCATTCAGTAGGAAGAACAGGAGTGATTACGCCAGTAGCACAAGTAGAGTCAGTCAATATTATGGGGGTTGTAGTGAAAAATGCGACACTCCATAATTATGATGAGGTAGAGAAAAAAGATCTCAAGATAGGGGATTGGGTCTTCATTCACCGTGCAGGAGAGGTGATTCCAGAAATTATTGCCCCTATCATAGAGTCTCGTGATGGTACTGAGATTGAGATAATTCCTCCAGAATATTGTCCAGTTTGCCAGTCAAAAACATATAAAGAAGGCGAGAAGATTGCCCTACTTTGTAGTAACCTACAATGTCCCGCTCGTGAATTACAATGACTGGAATGGTTTGTTAGCAAGCACGGTGTAGATATTGATGGTTTCTGACCAAAGCAAATAGAGCTTTTTATGGAGCTCGGATGGGTGACAGATATTGCTTCAATGTATGACCTCAGAGATCACCAAGATGAACTTCTCAGTATCGAAGGCTATAAAGAAAAGTCTGTTAAAAATTTGTTGCAGGCTATTGAAGCAAAACGAACACTTCCAATTGAAAAAATAATTGC
>JAYSSG010000036.1:0-7956 GCA_043720655.1 Candidatus Altimarinota bacterium | reverse complement strand
CAAATGACATCGTAAAGAGCTTCGCTCGCGACCATTTTTCATAGGGCTCTAGTGCTCCTGTATGTTCTCCATCGAGTGTGACACCCGTAATGTCGAGAAACCCAAACCGTTTAAGATATTCATAGAAGAGAGGTTTTCCAACTCGCTGTATGATATTGATCATACCGACGTTACAACTGTAATTGATAGCGTTTCTGAAGCTGTGAAGCCCTTGACAAGCCGAATTAATCAAGTTTTTGATTTCAAATTCATCGATCTTCACGGATCCAGCATCTTGGTATAGCATATCTGGCTCTATTTCTCCAGTATCCAAACCAACGGCAGCTGTGACTCATTTGAAGATACTCCCTGGTTCATAGGGTGATGTAATGGCAATATTTTGGTGAGCAAGCAGTCCCACTTGATTTTCATAGATAAAGAAAACACCTTCTGGATTGAGAAGTGCTGCTCGTACCTCATCTTCTTTTGTTATTTCCTGAAGTGTCACAAATTTATTTTGATAGATTTTTTTGACATTTCCTATTGGAGATTCCACAAACAAAACTTTTCCAAGAAGCGGAAAGACAGGATCTGGATGCTCAGCTGGGATATAGGGCATAATAGTGTCCACGTTCCCTGGTCTCTCTGGATCAAACGAAGGATAACTTCCCACTGCTCGAACAGCACCTGTTTTAGGATCCATCACAATCGCAGCAGCCGTATTGGCACCTGTCGTACGTATACCTTCTTTAAGAGCCTCCATCATAGCGTTCTGGATATTTGGATCGATAGTGAGATAGAGATCAACTCCCTTTACTTCCTGTTCTTCTTCCTCATCAAATATAGGACGACCAAGACTATCTCGTCTCTCTTCTTTTTTCCCTGTCTTTCCTGCGAGAAGATCCTGGAAATACCCCTCGATTCCAAGTCTCCCAATACCATCCCTATCAACAAATCATGTCACCTGTGCCAAAGAAGAACCTGAAGGATATTGTCGGACAGGATTATCGGTGAGCTTGAGGCATTTATAAATAGTATTGTCAGTGAGAAATTTTTCCTGCTCCAGTTGTGTTACGAGTGTTTGTTGTTTAAAAAGAGCTGTATCTGTTGACATTCTGGCTGAAACCATATACGAAAGCTCAGGCTCCATACGTTCAATAATATCCACATTTCTATTTTTACGAGGCTTGAGAGCTTCGTCGAGGAGAGCTGGATCAATACGGAGAATATCGAGTATCTCAGCGATTCATCGAGATTTATCAAATCGTGTCGGATCCACAAAGACACTATCAGCTATGATCACAATTCCAGGATTTTGAAGTGCGAGGAGTTTATTTATATCCTGTGCTCAGATTCATGAGGCAAGAGAGATACGGGTTTTGAAAACTCTGTGTGATTGTTCTCGGACGACTGGAGCGATAAAGGAAAGAATTGATTCTTTTGAGAAAACAAAATTATCGAGCATAGTATACGTACTTGTATACTTCATGATATTATCAATACAGCTTACTTGTGAGCGATTTTCGCAGAGATGGCGATATGTGATGTCGAGCAAAAATGTCTCAAGCATATCCAGATTACAGAGAGCTGATGGGTCTATCTTGAGGTCTTTGGCAATCAGTGTCGTCGCAACAATAGTATTGATTTCACGTTCATACCCAGTGCGTCTCGGATCAAGAGTCCCAAAAATAGTTCCACGATTCACAGCTAATTCTGTATTCCTGATCTGTTGATTATCCGCCAACTCTGTATAGAAATCATGGTCAATAATAGTATATCTTCCGAGAGTAAAAATAATACCTACCATAATAAGAGCCATTCCAGCCAATACCAAGACCATACGTCCTATAGGAGAAAGGCTATCAATGAAATTTGCTATGTTGCGGATACGGGGGTGCATAAGATTTTGTACGGGAAAAAACGATACTAATTTTTCTTCTGGCTTTCGAGATATTGTACTGATTTTTTCTCCTGAAGAAAGTGTGTCAGAGTACGAATGCTTGGAGTTGTCGTGATATAGTGGATAATATGGCCGTGTTGACTGAGTTGCTCGAGCATGATACGAACGGGTATTTTTCGAAGTCAAAACAAGATATTTCGAGAAAGATTTTCATGAACGATATAGATATGCCTGAAGTGTCCGAGTCGTTTCAGAAGAGTTCTTCGTGTACCAAAAAGATTTTTATGAACACCTGAAAGCATCTCTAGATAGATTTTTTTTTGACGAACGATAGACTTTGGGTGTGTATCGAGGGTTGCATCACTTACTCAACAGGCATCATACCACCATTGTACTGATATACCATCAGGTACTATCACGGCTCCAGGGTTTTTTTGGAGAGCTTGCCCTAGATAGATAGCAATCGTCTCAGGATCTGGGGCAACGATATAGTCGACAATTTCTCATTGTGTGGGGATGCTTTTTGGTGGTGTCAGTTCGAGAAAATTTTTATCTTCTAGAGCATCAAAGAGGCTCAAAGGAATAAAAAGCTGTGCAATAGTATGTATCCTTACGAAGAGATGACGAGCAAGCTGCACGACCAGAGATATCTCACTCGCTGACAAAAGAGGAACAGTCGAATGAGGACCTTCGATAGATTTTAATACTCCTTCATAGGGAATATCTTTGGCAATATTAGCAACGATTCCAATAATACTCTCCTTTCACCAGGGAACCCTTACGCTGCTTCCTACCACAATAAATGGTCTACATTCCTCTGGAATATCATAGGTTACGAGGCGATCGTCAATAGAACGAGTATAGGGGATAACAGAGCAGAGCATGAATTATATAATATGAGCTGAGCTTTCTTTTTTCAGGTAAGCAATGGTTCGCTGTGTCTCACGAATAGGAGAGATAAACATATTTCAAGTATCAAGAATACCATCTCTGATAGCTCACAATGGAACACTTACAGACTGAGCCAATCCTTGAAAGATACTTTTTTCTTTATCCTCTTTCTCTCGAGTTTCTATTGTATCAGAAAAGGAAATGGATTTCTTTGGAAGAGAAGATGTTTGTGTTTTTGGGGAAGGTTTATTTTTGAGAAGTTCTCAATCTCTATTGGGGGGATTTTGTTCGGGTTCGAGAGAATTCATTAGATCAGCCAATTGTGCTTGTGTATTAAGATGGGTTCTTTCTTCATCCATTGCAAGCCAAGTCTCAAAATCTTTACTAAGACTTGGATTCTTTCCTAGCTTTTCTGAAGCATTCTTTATGTTATTATTTTCTTCACTCATAGACTCATTGTATCCGAAAGCCCATAAAATCAACCAGCAAAAAATATCGCATTTTGAAAAAAATAAATACAATTCCCTTACTTTTTCTGATAACTCCTCCTTCTATGTTCAAAAATCTTCCCCTCAATATCACAGATCCTGCTATCTTTGCAACGATAGAAGGAGAGTTTCTCCGTGAAAATGATGGCATGGAGCTGATTGCTTCAGAAAATTATACTTCCCCTGCTGTCCAACAGGCACTCGGGAGTGTATTTAGTAACAAATATGCGGAAGGATTTCCTGGAAAACGCTACTATGGTGGACAAGAATTCACAGACGAGATGGAAACAATAACGATCGAACGAGCCAAGAAACTTTTTCATGCTGATCATGCCAATGTCCAGGCCCTGTCTGGAGCTGCCGCAAATATCTGTATCTATAATGCCGTGCTTGAGCCAGGGGACACTATTCTTGGCATGGACCTCTCTCATGGAGGACATCTCACTCATGGAAGCCCGGTAACACTTATGAGTAAAGTATACAATTTCGTTCGATACAAGACAAGTCCAGAAAATAATCACTTTATGGATTATGAGAACCTCCGTCAGATGGCCCTTGAGCACAAACCAAAACTGATTATTGCAGGCTATTCAGCTCATCCACGAGAGCTCGATTATGAGAAATTTGTTGCTATTGGGAAAGAAGTAGGAGCTATCATGATGGCTGATGTCTCTCACTTTGGCGGACTCATCGCTGCCGGTGTGATGAAAAATCCTCTTGATTATGGTTTTCATATTATGATGACGACCACTCATAAGACACTCCGCGGACCACGAGGCGCTCTCATTCTGAGTAAAGGTATTGTTTCAAGCCCTCTCAAAGCACCAGAACCAACCATCGAAAATATCCCAACACGTATTGATCGTTCTGTATTTCCTGGAGTGCAGGGTGGACCACATATGAATCAAGTAGCCGCTATCGCTGTGGCTCTTCTCGAAGCAGATACCGATGAATTCAGAGAATATGGCGCACGAGTTATCAAGAATAATCAAGCCCTTGCAGAGACTCTCATCTCTCGAGGATACAAACTCGTCACAGGAGGAACCGACAACAATATCATTGTCATTGATTTCTCACAAAATAATGAAGAAACGTGCAAAAACGAGTATGACGAGAAATGAGCTTGAGAGTCGCTGGGAGCTTACTGATCTGTAAGTGACCAAGACGAGCGAGCGAAATGACGAAGTCAGACGAAGTTTTTCCACATTTCCATGGATGGCAAAAAATCTGAGCTCACTCTCGACGCCATCGGTATCTCAACATCAAAATCTACTATTCCTGACGATCCAAATCCACCATTCCGGCCATCAGGACTCCGTCTTGGTCTTCCTGCTATGACTACTCGTGGCATTCGAGAAGACGATGCTCGTATTATCGGAGATTTCATTGATCGAGCTCTCAAAAACGCGGATAATGAAGAATACCTCAAAGCACTTCGTGAAGAAGTGCGGACATTTTGTAGGAGGTTTCCTGTGGTGAGAGCAGGTTAACTAACCGACTAAATCGTAGTGAACATTGTTATCGAGTACTTTGGCAACTGAATTTACTTTTGGATCGTAGTAGCTGATCATTAGCTCAATAAGCTGGTCTTTATCAAGAATTTTTGACTGTAAACCTACAAACTGGAGACTTGATTGAATCATGTTTGCTTTTTCTTGGCATTTTTTCTTCATATAATCAACGCGTGCCATGTTGTGACGTATTTGCTCGTAGGTAACGGTTTGGCTCACTCCTGAGAAGAAACTTTTTACTACCTGAAACATTCCTTTCGGCGAAACACTCTGATTGTCTGTTTCATCAAAGGGGATAATAACGTAAAATTCTTTCTTCATAATCTGCGCCACGTTGACCAGATTAGTAAGAAATTCTATATATCGTTCTGATTGCTCTTTGAGGAGCTTATTTTGTTGACCGGCTGTGAGATTTTTGAGACGAGTGAGATATCATTCAATGTCTACTTTGAGTGAACGAACGAGTATTTGAATTGGAAATTGGAGAGAATTGAGGAAGTGCTGAAAAGAATAAATAATAGCATCTTGCTCTGGCTCGCTCTTGAGGGCGAAGTTAACGGCTTCAACACGGAGAACAATCCGAGCTGAACCATCTTTCATAATAATAATATTATCTCGCACTTCGGAGAATGGGAGGTATCGTTGTGTTGAATCATCGGGATGATTGGCCTTCTTAGGTTTCACAGCATCTAGTGTCGTGTCTTCCCCTGGTTGTAGCTCTGTTTTGTCTTTTTTAGCATCAGCATCTGATGTTTTGACAGATGTTTTTGTTTGAAAAAGAAGATCAAGAGGATTTTTCATAGAATAATATTACAACGTTTTTATGTTTTCTGCAAATTTTGAGGTATCTTTCTGTCTTTTTTTATTACCACTCACAGCAAATTCTGGACGGACATAACCTATCTCAAGCGGAGAATAGCTATCTACACCCCGAGTCCATGTTCTTCCTTCACCTTTTGCTCCATTTCCATTGATCTTGTATCGAGCGAAATTGAGAATAAATGGAAGAAAGGTCATCTCGTGCGTACGAAACTTGGCAACCACAAAGAAAATGCCACCTATCAATACGCATACGATGATGAGAGGAGTCTTAGGAAGCGTCTCTTGAAACTTGTTAAAGAAACCAAATGCGAGGACAAGTCCCACAATAATAATACCCATTTGCCTTAAGCTGAGACCGAGAATAATAGTATCTTCGTTTTCTACCTGTATAGGGATTTTATACTGCATAGCCATATTCTGCCACATTTTCCTGACAAATACAAACCCTATATATTGACAAAATATACTATTCTACATAATATCTTTTATGAATGAATCAGCCTCTTATCCACTCATTATTCGGTGACCTGACAATATCGTTGAAATACCTAAAAGACTGCAACCAATCCAAGCTATCAAAAATATCACACATGCAACTCGTGGCAGATTTTCAACACAAAAATATACTGTCGAAGAAATATGACTTCTTTTAGAAAAATCAGACCCTATTGATGTGACTCACGTACCTCATCTAGAGCTCATAGAGACAATACAATTATGATACATAACTCTCATTCAGCTCATGGCACATAAACGATGGAAGATTCTCTGTCTTCTTGATATGGTGGAAAAATGATGGTCTTCTCTCCAGACAACACCCGAATGACAGATGGGTACATTTCATACTGAGAGTCAACTTTCTTTTGGTCGTATTCTGACACAATACCTCGTACAAGACAATAAGAGCGTAGAAATTTTAGCCCTGATAGAAAGCCAAAAAAGACAACCAGATATTATAGCTTGGAGAGATAGAACATTTTAAAAAAACAATTATTTTTCTCTCTTATGAATATCCGATTGCATGTTTCCTATACTCAAAGTGCTACTCAAATTCATGCCAATAGAGCATGGATATTACCTGATTCTATACGTCAAAAGTGTGTTCTTATTTTGTGATGAGATTCAGAAAATCCAAACTCTATTCCAATCCGAAAATGATATATCACTCAGTCCCAGGTAACTGTTCCAATTATCGATGTTCTCACATCAATCTGACGAGAATACACCGAAGTGCCTGCAGGAAAAGAAATACACTACAAAAGCACTCTGATAGAATGATGATTTGAATATCTCTTTGAACAAATAGATGGAGCATGGATTTTTGACTCTCTATCAGCTATACTACTTGATGGATATACCCATGAAAAGATTGATGGTCATACTGGTCAAATCTCAAGTATTTCAAACATGAGAAAAAGAGAGAATACACGATCAGATGGTGGCACTCGATATCTCCTGAAATACATCGATAATAATAAGAAATACGCAGATATATTCGATATTCTCCAATTTGAAGATGACCCGGAGTCAGCTCAAAAAAAATGTCAGGCATCAGATGAGCTCGAAGCACTGATATTTTAAAATACTTTTTTTTTAAGGATATTTCATATACTTCATCAATGCCAAAAATTCTTGTGCTTCATGATACATTTTTGTATCGAGGCGGTGGTGAGAGGCTTATATTAATGATCGCGAACGCTCTTGATGCTGATATTGCTTCAGGGTTTTTCAGTGCGGGAAGTTATGATCTTCGAGCTCAAGGATTCAAAGGAAAAATGATGCCTCTTATGCCACAGTGGTTTCTCTATGATTTCCCTTGGATGCCCACAAAAATGGCTTTTATATGCAAAAATGGCCTTAGACACTTTTGACTCAAATGGGCTTTTTCTGTCAAAACCAAGCAATTCAGAAAAGAGTATGATGTGATCATCATGAGTGGAGATTGTCTCTCGGCAGTGAAAAATTTTCGAAGAAAAAAAATCATCTATTACTGTCATACGATTCCTCGCTATCTTTTTGATCAAAGAGAGACCTATGAGAAAAAAGTCCCAAAAAGTATGCTTATGGTCTACCAATACATGACCAGCAAGTTTCGTCGGGAATATCTGAAAGATCTCAGAAAAATAAAAATCCTCGTCACAAATTCCAAAAATACTCAAAAACGTATCAAAACTTTTACAAAACGAGACGCTGATATCCTCTACCCCCCCGTTGATACTGATTTTTTCAAACCAGCCAAAAACACAGAGAAAAAATGATATTTCTTTTCATTTGCTAGACTTTCATCTATTAAGCGCGTCGATAGGATCGTGACTGCCTTTCAGAAAATGCCAGAAGAGAAACTGATTCTCACGTATGGAAAAAA
>JAYSSG010000035.1:0-7977 GCA_043720655.1 Candidatus Altimarinota bacterium | reverse complement strand
AGACATACCATGTCTCGATGGTGTCGAAAGCGGGAAATGTCAGAAAGGCTTTTAGTTTCGGATTTTTTACTTTCAATCCAGATTCTTCCTCTATTTCACGAATAGCACATTCCTCAGGCGTCTCTCATTCCTCAAATTTTCCCCCGAGACCGTTCCATTTTCCCTCATGCATATCATCCTCCTTTTTGATACGATGCAGCATTAGTGTCTTATTGTTTTGACGGATGTAGCAGAGGGTAGCGAGTTTCATAAAGTATTATTCTACCACCTTCTTGGAGGTATTTTATGACCTGGAAGTTGAGATGGATCTTTGGTGGTTGCTTTCTGGTCTGGCTTGTTTCTTGGTGGTCTTTGTGGTTTTGGAGGAGCTTTCACGACGGTATGATTTTTGAGTGGATACGGATGATCATCGATGACAGGAATTTGTTTTCCGATCAGTTTCTGGATATCACGGAGATATTCTTTTTCCTCTGCATCACAGAAAGCGAGAGCGATACCACTAGCACCAGCTCGACCTGTCCGACCGATACGATGGACATAGGATTCTGGTACATTCGGTAATTCGAAATTCACGACATGTGTCAGTTCATCGATGTCGATTCATCGTGCTGCGATGTCGGTCGCGACGAGGACACGAGTGGTCTTTGCTTTGAAGTTTTTGAGGGCTGTCTGTCTCGCATTTTGTGTCTTATTTCCATGAATAGCCTGAGCATTCACCCCGACTTTTATCAGCTCTTTGACGACCTTGTCAGCACCGTGTTTTGTCCGAGTGAAGACGAGGATTCGTTCGATATTTTTATCCTTCAAAACCTCCATGAGAAGGTGTTTCTTGTTCTCTTTGTCGACAAAGTAGACAACTTGGTTGACAGTATCTGCTGTTCTTGAGGGGGGCGTCACCTCAACTCTCGCTGGATTCGTGAGAATTGTCTTCGACAGTTCCACGATAGCAGGAGGCATCGTCGCAGAGAAGAAGAGTGACTGTCTCTTGGCTGGAAGCTTGGCAATGACTTTTTTGACATCATGGACAAATCCCATATCGAGCATTCGGTCGGCTTCATCGAGGACGAAGAATCGAATATAGCGAAGATCGATATAGCCTTGGGTCATTAGGTCGAGGAGTCTTCATGGTGTCGCTATCAGGACATCGATACCCTGTTGGAGTGTCTGGACCTGACTATGTTGATTGACGCCACCAAAAATGACCGTGTATTTGAGCTTGGTATTTCGTCCATAATTCCCAAAACTCTCAGCAATCTGAATAGCGAGCTCTCGTGTTGGAGTCAAAATAAGACTCCTGATGACTCTTCTGCCCGGTGGGAGATTTTTATCTTCGCTTAAGAGCTGAATGATAGGAATAGCAAAGGCTGCTGTTTTACCCGTTCCCGTCTGTGCGACTCCGAGGAGATCTCGGTGATCTAGGACGAGCGGGATAGCTTTAGCTTGAATGGGGGTAGGTGTAGTATATCACTCGGTTTCGAGAGCAGCCAAAATAGGCGTGATTATTTTGAGATCGGAAAATTTCATGAAAAATAGTTAGGAAAACAATGGTCTCGTCATTCTCGTGCTTTGACACGAGAATTCAGGTAAAATAATAGATTTCTCTATTTTTAAAATAATGATTTTTTGATTCTCCTGGATCCTATATTGCGTTTTCCCCTGCTAAAGCAATGAAAAAACTTGTATGGGATGACGGGAATTTGCTGGATTCCGTGTCAAGGCTCAGAATAATATTAACTCATTGATGTGAATAGTAGGATTTTATCGAGAAAGAGCAAGTAAATGTTTCCTAGAGGCTCGATTCGACACATTTTCGGAAATTCTCGAGGATTGCTTGCCAACCTCATATTTGTATTTCATGTGAATGGACATCTTCTGCATCAAATACTTCTGTAACACGTACACTTCCGTCCTCTTCTTCAAATGTCACTGCTACTTTTCTTCCCGCATCGAGGAAATATTCTTTCATTTCTCCCATCGTGAAGACGAGTTTTTTCATTGGCACCACTTCATCATATTTAGCGGTGAAATCAAATTGGAAACTACCGTTTTTTGCAGCAAAGGTATTTGTGAAAATACCTCATACTTCTGGTTTTTCGCTGATAGAATTGGGACAATGCCAGTCATCTGATGCGTGATTCCATTGCACTACATATTCTGGTTGCCAAAAAGCATTCCAAACTTTTTCAAGTGGCGCCTTAACGAGCACAGAGACAGAGAGCTGAGTCATACGAAAAAGGTTAAAAATAATTAAGTTGAAGACAGAGAATTTCTATATTCTTTACTCAGGAGGCGATAGGATTGAGAGAGGAAGGCTAACAGTGTCACGGTAAGACCGATAACTCCAGCACAGATAAATATGAGTGCTATACCTCGTGCCTCACCAACGCCAAACCAATTTCCAATAAGAGTCACTCATGCTCCAGTGCTCATAAAAGGAATAAAGACAAATTGTGCCAGAGGTCCTATCATAAAAGTCGTGAGTGGAGAAGCGGCTGATTCGACACTTTGAGCAAAGCCAAAGACTCTTCCTTGTTTCTCAAACGGGACGACTTTTTGGAGAAGTGTTTGTTCACAGGCTTCAGCAAATGGAAAGAGGAGCATCCAGATGAAATTACCACATACGAGAAGAATGATAGAGGGCTGTATGGTAAAAAATATACAAACTATCCAAGTGATTATATTGATTTTAAGGAGTGTCTTGAGAGGATTTTTCCCGAGTCAGAAACGCGTAATAATGAGTCCTCCTGCGATCATAGCGACGCTGAGGCATCACCAGATAATCCCCCATGTTTGCACGGAGACCAGCGAGAGACCGTAGGCATCCATCAGACCCATAAAGACACCTCCAAGAAAATTATTAAAGGTCGTAAAAAATATCAAACCAAAAAGGCCAGGCACCAGATATATCGTCGCAATGCTTCCTTTGATATCTATTTTTTTTGGTTTTTCAGCACTGTGCAAGATTTTCTTTTCTATGAGCTTGATGGTAAAAAGATGACAAATGACAAGACTTGTCAGTCAAAATGAGATAAGAATCGCCCACTGTATTCACAAAAATCCTATAATAAGACCACTAGCTATCGAGGTAATTGCAAAGGATATACCATTGACGGTCCCGATCATTCCATTGGCTTTATCTCTTTTTTCTTCTTCAAAAAGCAGAGTCACCGTGGTTGAGAGTGCGATATTTCTCATATTACCCATGACGCTTCCGAGCATCAGAAAGAGTATGAAGAGCCAGAGAATAGGAGAACTCGGGTCTTGAAATACTATATTATTTTGAGAGAAATAGGTGATACACGCTATTCCATAGAAAAGTAGAGAAAAGGCACTAGAAGCTATCATCACTGATTTTTTCCTATGATGGTCGACAACAGAACCAAAGAAAAAGGCAGAGCACATATTTGCTACAGTGTATATTCCAGCGATGTAGGAGGTCGCAAGCACCGATCTGGTTTCAAGAAATACCCAAAAAGTGACCGAAAACCATACGAAGGCATTGGTAGTTGATGCAAAAAGTGAGTTGATGAGGAGCCCCATAAACACTTTCATGGGGTTTTTGTTGTGATATGAGGTCATTTTTTCTTTGATATTTACAAAAGAGTGAATGATAAGTATCTCTCTGAAATAAAAATATCAAACTTTTTCTGTGAATTATTTTAAGCTAACTACTATTACGCTAATAGTCATAAATATGTTCAAGCACAACTCTATCACTCTTTATGCTTAAGAGGTATTCTGCGAGTTCATTAACGGGCACCAATATAGCATAGCGATTCATATCGCTGACGAGATTTTTTTGTATAAAGACTATTGGGTAATCTTTTGCAACTCGGTCTTCACTGAGCACCGTGACCATGATAATAGAGTTTCCTGATATTTTTTCAAATTGAGCGCCATGTTGTGCTAGAAAAATCAAGGCCTCATGGGTGTTTTGATATTTATTAACTCGGATGAGGCTATGTCCTTCTTCTGATGTGACAAATGTCGCTCCAGTTATTTGTGGTATCAGAAATTCAATATCTTTGACTCAATGCGAGAGTATGTAGATTTGATATGTCTCGCCACTGTATACTGATTTTGAGGCACTTCCGATAAGTTTTGCGTAGAGAGTTTTGATACCGTACTCAAGAGTTATAAAGAATTTTCTTTCAGTTTTTCGAATAAAATTCGGTCAAAAGAAGTCAGTTTCGTTCCACAATTTTTGCAGATCAGTACCAAAGTGATAGGCATACCACGGTTCAGTATAGACAAATTTTGCATATTCTTCATTTGAAGCCTGATAAAAAATATCTTCTTGTGTTTTTTGAGAATTTGAAAAATACTCCGTGAGAGCTCCAATAGTGTTTTCGTATATTCATTTTATGCCATTCTCAAGAGAGAAGCTAATACCTATTACCATGAGCATGAGTCCATTACCTGAAGATTTATGATAAAGTGAATTATAGGTTTTGTTAAGCTCACAATAACTGGACCAATATTGTCTAATAGAACCAAAATAAGGAAACTTGCTTGGTACTCGATCCCTGAGAGAGGTAGCATAATCGCCATAGGCATACACTATATACCATTCTGGGTAGGTGAGAATCGTACTTCATTCATTTCTGCTATAGTCTGGAAATTGAGATGTAAATTTCTCAGATATTGCATCGTAGGAAGTATTTTTTTCTGGGAGCTGAAAAGAGTTGCTTTTATCACATTTTAGCTGAAAAGCTGTTACAAAAATTGACAGGAATAAGACGATTACTATTATTACATAGATTAAACGTTTTATATATATTTTTACAGGTATTTTCATGAAAAAAAAGACGAAAATAATTAGTACCCTTGGGATTGCTACGCTCCTTTTTCTCTGAAAAGAAGGATATGATTTGGCTGCACCTCCGGATGGAGAAAAAATCTGCGATTGGAACTACCCTGTCAAGGTTGATGCAACTGATCTTCAGTATATAGAGAAAATTTTGAAAAACAATTCTGAAGATCTAAACACTTTGACACAGGTCACTCAAAAATGAGGATATATCAATGATGCAAGTTGTCTCAATAAGACCCCAATTTATGCTATTGTGCGAGTAAAAAATACACAAGAAATACAATCTGTGATACAGTTTGCACAGAAACATGGTCTCAAAATAACGCCCCATGGTGCTCGCCATAGTATGGGGGGTCAGTCCTTTATTAAGTGAGGTATTTCACTCGATATGGATGCTATTAGCTCGATGAAAATCGATGGTAATATACTCACAGTTTGAGCTGGAGCAAAGTGGGAAGCTGTACAGAGATTTCTCGATCCACAATGACTCGCAGTCCAGGCGATGCAATCTATCAATATTTTCTCTGTATGAGGGACTATCTCTGTCAATGCTCATGGTATTGCTCACGATCCTGGTCCAATTGCTTGAACTATACAATCTCTCACAATTATTGATCCACAAGGAAACATCAAAAAAATATCAAAAACTCAAGATTCTGAATTATTTTCTCGAGTTATTTGAGGATATGGACTCTATGGTGTGATTGTCGAAACTGAGCTAGAAGTTGTGCCAAATGAGCTGTATGAATGGAAACGACAATATATGGATTACAAAGAATTTTATATGTATTACAAAGACAACGTAAAAGGAAAAGATGACGTAGGGTTGTTTTATGGGAGAGTCTCACTCTCTCCGCTATCTTATATGACAGAAGCAGCAGCACATGTATATAAGAAAACTGATTCCGTGGCTCCACCAAATTCTCTCAATCTTCCTGGAAAAAACTATTTCAGTCGTTTTGTGATGAATTTTTCCAAAACCTGAAGCATTGGTCGTTGGTTGCGGTGGACACTTGAGAAAAATTTTGAACCAAAGGTACACCCCTGCCTGACTCGGAATATTGCTATGATTGATCATGCGGAAAATTGCCAAGTGACCAGAAATCAAGAGATGTATGATACTATGAACTACCTCAAAAATAATCTCCGTGATTCTGATATATTGCAAGAATACTTCATCCCAGAATCAAAAATGGTCGACTTCATTGATGGGCTCCGAAAGATTGTTAAAGAGAATGATGCCAACCTCCTCAATATCACAATCCGTATTGTTGAAAAAGATACAGTCTCATCTCTTCCATATGCAAAGGAAGACATGTTTGCCTATGTGCTCTATTTCAACCAAAAGTTTCGTGAGAAAGATGCGGTCATTCTCAAAAAAACCACTCTTGATATAATAGATCTTTCTGCTCGCCTCTGAGGGACGTATTACCTCCCATATCAACTCTACTATTCCATTGAACAGATTCGTACAGCCTATCCAGAAATAGACAATTTTTTTGCACAAAAA
This sequence comes from Candidatus Altimarinota bacterium, assembly GCA_043720655.1. Classification (GTDB taxonomy): domain Bacteria; phylum Patescibacteriota; class Gracilibacteria; order BD1-5; family JAGOOR01; genus JAGOOR01. The sequence goes on along the minus strand of JAYSSG010000035.1, from coordinate 1,654 downwards.
AAGACCTATGACCCCAATTCTTTATTTTCTAATACTTGGTATGAAAAGTATTCTCAACTGGCTCAGGTCAAATAGCGGGGTTCGCTGTATTCTGCTTGGATATGCTCTCTTTGCAGGGTTTGTCGTTTTAATGGGATATATTCCTTCTTGGATTATCCATGTTGGCGAAGAGAGGCTATTGTTTTGACTTTTTGAGTTGACACTTATCGACGATATCACTCACGGAGTAACAGCTCTTGCGTTTTTTGTCGCTCTTTTTTCATCAGGTCGTAAGCTCGGAATACTTGCTCTTACGGCATTTGGTTATTACTACGCTCTCGATGCAATTTTTTATCTCACATTTGGTTTCTTCAATGGTGGTGGCTATATACCTGATATTCTCCTGAATTTCCCTCATGTGGTTATTTCTAGTACGATGCTTTACTTTTCAAAGCTCAAATAACTCATGAAAAAACTCTCCTCTTTTTTCTATAAAACAATTTTGTGAGGAATCCTCTTCATTATAGTATTTGTGGGGATATTTTTTACTGTTGCTGCTATTCGAGAAAGGTATAGTATTCACGAAGTGGCTCCAAATTGACACTTTGTTTCCATGGACGATGGAGGTGAAATCTACTTAACAGATACGGGGGGAGATAAAAAAATAACTGTTTTACTTGTACATGGAACTGGCTCTTGGTGAGGAATTTGGGAAGAAACCGTAGATAAGCTAGTAAGTAATGACTATAGAGTTATTACTATTGATCTCCCCCCTTTTGGGTATTCTACTAAGTATGTCTGACCAGAAAATTATACACGACCAAAACAAGCTGAGCGTATCAGACAAATCATAGAGAAACTTGACCTCAAGAATGTTTACCTTATTGCTCATTCTATTTGAGCGAGATCAGCGGTAGAACTTGTCATGGAATCATCTAACGTTGTACAGTCTCTTATTTTGGTTGATCCTGCTTTGTGACTCAATGAAGCAGGTCAATTTGATCAGAATAACCCAAATCCAGTTGTGAAACAGATTTTTTGAATATCTCTTTTGAGACATCTTATTACCACAAGTGTCTTAACAAATACATTTTTTACCAAAAAGATTTTTTCTTGATTTGTCCATGACCCTGACTCTATTTCGAAAAAAAACCTCGCAATTATACAAAAACCCTATAATCTACGTTGATATTCACAGTGATCTGCTGACTGGATTTTTTCTATGTTTTTCAATCCAGATATGAGTATAAGTACAGATTTTTCAAAGTACAACACTATAACAATCCCTGTGTGCATGATTTGGGGAGATCTAGATACAGTGACTCCTCTTTCACAAGCCTACACGTTGCTCTGATTGATACCATCGTCTACGCTTCATATAGTGAAAGGCGTAGGACATATTCCATATATAGAAAATTCAAAGAATTTTCATCGAGAGCTTGATAATTGTTTGAAAAGATAATAATTTACAAAAGCTTAATTGGTCAGGATGGCGGGACTCGAACCCACGAACCCACGACCCCCAGCCTTGTTCGCTACCAACTGTGCCACATCCTGATGGAATATGAGTGTATGATTATTTTGTTTTTTTCAAACGAGACACTTGGAATTTTGTTTCTGACTTTTTAGGACTGACAGGAGCGAGTTTTGTCCAGATTTCATTGAGAACTTCCTC
>JAYSSG010000034.1:0-23687 GCA_043720655.1 Candidatus Altimarinota bacterium | reverse complement strand
TTCTTTCACTCAGCGATATTGATTGAATCAACTTGTATATTATGAACATTTTGATACTATGCTCGAAGCTATCACAGAAGAGAAAAGACTCAAAAGATGGCACAGGGAATGGAAGATTAACCTCATTGAAAAAAGGAATCCAGAATGGAATGATTTATTTGATGAGTTAACATAACGGGATGGATCCTGAAACAAGTTCAGGATGACGGAACAATTTTCAAATTCAAATCATCACTAACGACTACTAAATATGCTCGAAATCAAAAACCTCAAAGCAAATGTTGCAGACACAGAAATCCTCAAAGGAATCAGTCTCACCATAGAAAAAGGGAAGAATACCTGTATTCTTGGTAAAAATGGCTCTGGGAAATCCTCTCTTGCCAGCATTATGATGGGAAATCCAGCCTATGAAGTGACAGAGGGTACCATGACCCTCGATGGAGAAAATTTGCTCGAGATGTCACCAGAAGAACGCTCACTGAAAGGTATTTTTCTCTCATTTCAAAATGTCACAGAAATAAAAGGTATCAAAGTGAGTGAATATTTACGTACCATCTACAATCTGCATTTACCCCGAATTTCTCCAGGTACAGCGCCACTTTCCCCAATGCTCTTCAGTCGCTTTGTAAAAACACTCCTTGCGAGTTGTGATATTCCCGAAGCATTTCTTGAAAGGGATTTAAATGTAGGATTTAGTGGAGGAGAAAAGAGAAAACTCGAAGTATTGCAGCTTAAACTCATACAGCCAACCTATATTATCCTCGATGAGATAGATAGCGGTCTCGACTTGGACGCCTTTAGACTCGTTGCGAAGATGCTTGCTGAGTGTGCAAGCCCAGAGAGAAGTATTATCATTATTACCCACTATTTTGAGATCTTAGAGAGTATTCCTGTAGACCAGGTTATTGTGATGCGTGATGGCGTTATAGAACGCTCTGGTGGGTCAGAACTCACCGCAGAGATACGTAAAAAAGGATTCAACGAAAACTAAAATACACATTATTGAGAACATGCCTCTTCGGAAATAGGTTTTTAGGGGAGCAACTGTTTGAGCGGGATGAATACAGTTTTTTATGAATCCAGATTATAGCGAGTTTTGGCTCCCCTAAATGGTTTTCGTACTTTTGCCATCAAAAGTACAAATAGGCTCCCGAAGTATAAGAATTAAAAATTTCTGAGAGAGTTATAGAAATACAGGAAGTGTCAAGGGCAATATATCTCTCTAAGATTTGCAGTGACCAAAAATTTCTGGTAGAGTACTGATATATGAAGAACTCCTACCAATCACAACGCGAAGAAACCATTATCGCACAAAAGAATAGTGCTAAGCGAACACTTATCACTGAATACAAACTACCAAAAACTACCAAATACATCGGATGTATCGATCTCTCGGATGCAAAAGTACGTGATTTTATCATCCAATGACTCACAGATATTGGAGTCAGTGTATTTATCATTGGTAAAACAAGTATTGAAAGCGATTTCATCCGCAATGTGAAAGATTTTTCTGATACACTGCTCTCTGGATGTGATTTCCTCGTATCCGACACACAGACCAATCCTTCTCGTATTACGGCATGTATTCTCGCTGGTATTGTGCCTATTGTACCAAAGAACACACCATTTAAGAATATGTTTTCTCAGTTTAATCCGATGGAATTCACTGGAAATAGCTATATATACGAGGGCGGACAGTATCAAATCTTTGCAAGTACCGTAGCGCTCCTTGAAAATATGAAATTTCCTGCTGACCGTGAGATTCTTCTCAAGAATGTCGTAAAAACGCTCTAAAGTTCATCATCAGAACATATAGTCAACGGAGCTGGAGGAATATCTACACGTACCTCTGCATTATCAGTACTCTCGTCAAGTACTGATATTTGTTTTCAAGACCGTAATTGAATTCTTTGAAATGCTGTCAGCAGTGGGCCTCATGAAGCACCAAAACCAATTGTAGAAATAGCAGCATCTCAAGCGAGTATTTGAAGATCAGATATACAAGTACATGTTCAACAGTTACCTACGCACCTCTCTGTCACAACAGAAATTCTCCTCCAACCACGAGTATCTATATCTTCAACAGGTACTATTTTTATTAGATCAAAATCTAATTCTCATTGTTTACGAGTTCCATTCATAGGATTATTATAGAATAAATACATTTTATTGTCAACTCATTTTTTTTGCTCCATACAATTTTTTTCTACACTGAAAGCATGACAAAAAACCTCGTAATAGTCGAGTCTCCTGCCAAAGCAAAGACCATAGAGAAGTATCTCGGAGCGGATTTCACCGTCAAAGCCTCCGTCGGACATATCCGTGATCTTGAAAAAAAGAAGATGGGTATCGATATAGAAAATGGATTTATCCCAACATATATCATCGATGAAGATAAGAAAAAAATCGTGACAGAGCTCAAGAAGCTCGCAAAATGAGCAGAAAACGTCTGGATAGCTACCGATGAAGATCGTGAATGAGAAGCTATTGGATGGCACCTCTGTGAGGCTATTGGATTGGATACGAAGACCACAAAACGAATCGTATTTCACGAAATCACCAAAAATGCTATCACGCATGCAATACAAAATCCTCGGACAATAGACCAAAATCTCGTCGATGCACAGCAAGCCCGCCGTGTCCTTGACCGAATTGTAGGGTTTGAAGTCTCCCCTATTCTCTGGAAAAAAGTACCAAGCGGAACAACTCTCTCGGCTGGTCGAGTACAATCTGTCGCTATGCGACTCGTGGTGGATCGTGAGAAAGAAATCGAAGCCTTTGTACCAACAGAATCTTGGAAAGTGAAGGTACAATTTGATAAGAAACTCGTCGCAGAACTCTCAAAGGTAAAAGGCAAAGCACCAGCCTTTAAAACACAAAAACAGATAGAAGAATTTCTCAAAAACTTCGGAGAAGGCACAGAAGTAAAACTCGGAGAAAAGGAAAAAACCCTCGTTGCCACCCTCAAGCAAAAATATCCATTCGTTCTCGATGAAGTCGATACCAATGAGACATTTCGAATGCCATGAGCGCCATTTACTACGTCTACACTTCAGCAAGAAGCCAGTCGAAAGATGGGATTCGGGGTCAAGCAAACCATGGGTGTCGCACAATCTCTCTACCAAAATGGACACATTTCCTATATGCGTACTGACTCGGTAAACCTCTCAAGTGAAGCTATGGATGCCTGTAAAAGCTACATAGATACAAACTACGGAACAGAATATAGTCTCGTAAGTGGGAGAAAATTTGATACCAAAACAGCCAATGCACAGGAAGCGCACGAAGCGATTCGTCCAACACATATGGAAAACACTCCCAATACTATCAAGCTCGAAGGGAATGACCTCAGACTCTACAAACTCATCTGGGAACGCACCGTAGCGAGTCAGATGCAGGCAGCAAAGATAGAGACTACAACCTATAACTTTGTACCAGAAGGACACGATCAGAAATGGCAGACAAAAGGACAAGTCATTCTTTTTGACGGTTTCATGAAGCTCTACACCGAAGGGAAAGATGATGAAGAGGAAGAAGAAGGAGAAGTCACGCTTCCTGCTATTAAAAAAGGCACGAAACTCGAATCAGAATCTTTCACAGGAAATCAGGTATTCTCTCGAGCACCCGGTCGATATACTGAAGCGACGCTCGTCAAAAAACTAGAGTCAGAAGGTATCGGACGTCCTTCAACATATGCTCCGACGATTACAACCGTGATGGATCGTGGCTATGTCGAGAAAAAACAGAAGTATCTCTTCCCTACTTCTCTCGCTCGTCTCGTCTGTGAGTATCTTGAGAAAAACTTCGCTCAGATGATGGATTACAAATTCACAGCCAATGTCGAAGAAGAGTTTGATAAAATATCTCGTGGTGAAGAACAATGGCAGAAAATGCTCAAGAGTTTTTATAAGGATTTTCATCCTCAAGTGGAAAATGCTGGTGGATCAGAACGAGTGACATGAGAGCGAAGCCTCGGTGTGCACCCTAAAACCGGTGAACCCATGTCAGTGCGTATGGGACGATTTGGACCGTTTGTGCAAATAGGAGAGAAAACAGAAGACAAGAAACCAACTTTTGCGAGCATTCCTGCTGGTATGGATATGGAAACTATTACTCTCGAGCAAGCGCTCGAAATCTCTTCTCTTCCTCGTATTCTCTGAGTCCATGAAGAACAAGAAGTGAAAGCGAGTATTGGGAAGTTTGGTCCCTACGTAGTGAAAGAAAAGACATTTGTCTCAATTCCAAAAGATGCTCTCTACACAGCGTATACAGTAACCCTTGAAGAAGCTCTGGAGCTCATCGCAGCAAAACAATCAGGCACCAGTAATGTAATTATGGAATTCGGAGATATCCAAGTCTTACGAGGCAAATTTGGACCCTATCTCAAACAAGGAAAAGACAATTTCCCACTTCCAAAAAAATACAAAGATGATCCAAATACTCTCGATGAGGCTATTTGCAATGAGATAATTATGAAAAAAACAGCAGAAGGTGATACAGGAAAAAAGAAAGTATTTGGGAAGAAGAAATAATTTTTATTTCTTCTCTTCAGAAAGATAGAGCTAGACTGATGATATCTTTCCTATACTTCTCCCTTGAACGTCAGAAGTCTTCACTCCATCGACTTTGAGAGCGAGTTGTCCACAGGCAGCATCGATATCATCACCCATCGTGAATCGTACTGTTGATGGAATTCCATGCTCCTCGAGAACACGTTGAAATTTGCGAATCATAAGGCTCGAAGTCGGTTGCATATCGTTCCCCATAATTCCCTCACCTGCGTTGTAAGGGATGAAATTCACATGACCAAGTCTTCACTTCATGAGTTGTGCGAGTTCATGAGCGTAGGCTGGCTTATCTGTGACTCACTTGATCATGATATATTCGTAGAAAATACGCTTGTTAGTCGTAGCGACATATTCATCGAGGGTCGCCATGAGCTGATCGAGAGGATAGGTATTATCGACCGGCATAATAGCTCGACGAGCTTCATCATTTGGAGCATGGAGAGATACTGCGAGGCTAATTTGCGGATGATCTACCATAAGTTTTTTGATTCATGGGACAATCCCACAAGTCGAAATAGTGACTCGTCGTTCTGAGAAATTGAGACACTTCGGACCACAGAATATTTCAAGCGATTTTTTGACTTCTGGATAATTGAGAAATGGCTCCCCCATTCCCATGAAGACTATATTTCGAAGTTGGAGTTTTTCTTTTTTGAGATATTGAATAGCGAGCATCACTTGTTCCACTATTTCTCCTACTGTCAGATTACGGAGTAAGCCAAGCTTGCCTGTTGCACAAAACGTACAAGCCATAGGACAACCAGCCTGACACGAAATACAGAGAGTATTTCGGCCAGAGAGATGTCGCATAATCACACATTCAATATGCTTATCGTCGTGAGTATCGAGAAGAAATTTGGTCGTCTGACCATTTTCTGAATTCGCAATATGACTCACGGTGAGTACGTGCTGCGTAAAATTCTCTTTAAGACCATCTTTGAGTTTTTGAGAGAGTGTCGTACACGTCGAAATGTCCTCTATAAGGTCCTTGTAGAGGGTATGATGGATCTGCGTCAGACGAAAAGGTTTTTCACCCTGTTCTTCGAGAAATTTTTGGAGTGCAGCGGTGTCGTAAATGGAATGCATAAACGGAAGTATAAAGAAAAACACAAATTCTCAAGTATTGCCTCAAGAAAAAATTTTGCAAAATAAAAATATTTCATATAGTACTTCCACTTTGGATGATTAGATAAGTTCGAAGTGAGATTTGCTCACTTCTCGTGGTAAGACCATATGCCGATTCAATGCTCCAAAGAAATAAATTACGGGTGATTAGCTCAGTTGGTTAGAGCATCTGCCTTACAAGCAGAGGGTCGAAGGTTCGAATCCCTCATCACCCACCATTGTATTTTAGAATCACCCACCTTGGGTGTTTTTTTATATAAAATATGTACCTCCTCGCTTTTGAATCTTCTTGTGATGACACTTCTGTCGCTCTTTTGCGAGACGATGAGCTGGTATCCATGAAAACCCATACTCAGCTCGAGCATATCGAGACAGCAGGCGTCGTACCAGAAACAGCCGCTCGACTCCATGCAAATCACATTTTTGATCTCCTCACAAAAGTACTGACAGAGTGAAACATTACTCTTCAAGATATTGATATTTTTGCAGCTACCAGTGAGCCAGGACTCATCCCTTCACTTCTTATCGGTAAAACAGTTGCAAAAGCTCTCGCAATATCTCATAAAACTCCACTTATTTGGGTCAATCATATTGAGGGGCATATTTTCTCTGTGCTTCTCGAGCGAAAACTCACAGACCTCCAATTCCCTGCTATCGTCTTATCTGCTTCTGGATGACACAATGATCTGTTCTTATGGAAATCACTCTACGAGATAGAAAAAATTGGAGGAACACGCGATGATAGTGCGGGAGAAAGTATGGACAAAGTCGGACGCTCTATGTGACTCCCTTTTCCAGCTGGCCGAGAAGTCGATGAGCTCGCAAAAAAATACAATCCAGAAATCCATACAAATATTCCGAAATTTCCACTCGTACTGCCAGCAGGCTCACTTGATTTTTCTTTTTCCGGACTCAAATCAGCAGCGATTCGTGAGATCACGCTCCGAAAAGAATCCATCCCCGTCATTCCTACGAAGGCAGAAATCCATCCCGAAAGAGTTCTTACTGAAAATGACCGCATCGAAATCGCCTACGGCTATCAAAGCATCGTCACCGACATCCTCACAGAACGAGTAAGGCAAGCTGCTAAGTTGCACAAAGTAAGCACCATTTGCCTCGTCGGTGGCGTCAGTGCCAATTCAGCACTCCGTCATAAAATAGAAGAATTTGGAAAAGAAATCAATATTCCTGTACTTCTCCCAAAATCACTCAAATACTGTGGTGATAATGCTGCTATGATAGGTATTCGAGCGTACTGGGAATATAGAAAAGGCTCATAAGAAAACTTGTTTTTTCTTCTCATTTTCCTATACTGCCCCTATGTCAGAACCATCTCACCAATCCCTTTATCAGAAATACAGACCACACACTTTTGATGATGTCGTGGGGCAGAGCTTTGTGAAAAAAGTACTGATGAATTCATGCCGAAATGGGAAAATCCATCATGGATATATCTTCTTTGGATTTCATGGAACGGGCAAGACGACACTGGCTCGTATTTTTGCACAGACAGTGAATTGCACGAATATTCGTGCTGATGGAAATCCGTGTAGTAAATGTACAAACTGCCAAGCTTTTTTAAGCAACAAAATGATAGATGTAATCGAAATAGATGCTGCCAGCTATACCGGAGTTGATAACATTCGAGAAATTATAGATCATGCAAAATTTACTCCTACTCAGTGAAAATATAAAATCTATATCATTGATGAAGTGCACATGCTTTCAAAAAATTCATTTAATGCACTTCTCAAAACACTCGAAGAACCACCAAAACATGTGATATTTCTCCTTGCAACAACAGAAATAAACAAAGTTCCTGACACCGTTTTGTCTCGCGTTATACGTTTTGACCTCGAAAGAATCAATGATGTCGATATGAGATGACTCCTGGAAAAAATCTGTAAAAATGAAAATATACAAGCAGAGGCAGGAGCTATCAATCTCATCATTCATAGGTCACGCGGAAGTCTCAGGGATTCCCTCACTATTCTCGAAAAATGTATCCTCGATAATGCCCTCACACAATCATATGTAGAAAGTGCTCTCCATCTTGTGAATCAAGATTTTCTCGCAAAAACACTTGAAGCATGTATTTCATGAGATGGTATCCTCATACAAGACATACTCCAGACAGTCAGGAAAACAGGTCTCAATGTACGGACTTTCGCAGGTCAGATGACAGAATATATCGTGAGCAATATAGAAACAGCACTTGCGAAGAAGCAATTTCCGATTTACAAAAGTGTCTTCGACCGATTTACTCGCATTTATGTTGAGAGTCAAAAAATTTCCGTCCCTATGGATATTTTCACTATGTCGCTCTGTGAGTGTATCACAAAAAATAGTGATGCTATCAGATATATCTCTGAAGACACGACTTTGAAAATGGAAAAAGATGAAGAAAAAATACCTCCAATTAAAGAAAAAAAAGAAGCACCTCAAAAACAAGTGACAACAGAAACTGTGCCACCTCTTGAAATATCAGAGCCAGAGATTGTTCAGAAAGAGGAAGAAGTCATCGTAGAAGCTTGAGTGATTCAAGAGACTATATCTACATCATCACTCGCTGAAATGTTTGTTCAGAAGATCCTTGAATGAGGCGTAAAACAAAATTTGATTCCTCTTCTCAGGACAGCAGATATCACACTTGAAAAAGAAATACTCACGATCAAAACAACGGGCTTTGCAGAAACTATGTGTCGAAAAAATGAAAACTGGTCAATCATAGAAAATGTATGAAATTGACTTGGAGCCAAAACAATACAGATCACTCTGCTGGATGAAATCAAGGAAGATGAATCAAAAGATATATCACCTCTTGATGCAGCAGCTGAGATATTTGGATAATGAAATACTTGCTTTTCATCTAAAACACATAGCATAAAATCATGCGCAAATTCCTTTCTCAATTTATTTTTACTCGTGCTTTTGTTGAGCACACTATATCATTTCTCGGTATAGCATTTATCATCTACGTTGGTAAAGATTTTCTCGTCTTCTTTTTGACGGCATTTCTGTGTGCATCTCTCTTCGGGAGCTCATCAAAATATGTGCATCTTTTTCTCGCAAATAACAATCACAAAATACCAAAGAGTCTCCGAGGACTTATCAAAAATTTCAGCTCAGAGAAGAACCTTTTCTTCCTCCTCTATACACTTTTTGCCCTTATATGTATTTATGCTATCTCTGATATTGGTCCAGCACTGATCACAGATATAGCAAAACTTCTGCAAGAATTTTCTCAAAAATTTGGAATTGATATCGGTATGTCTGGACTTCAGAACACTCTTTGACAATGGCAAAACCTCTCAACGCAGATCAGTGACTTCATCAATATCATATCCCCTTCGACAGATACAAAAGAAATTGTTGCAAAAGTAATTCACATTGGTGGTATATTTTTCCAAGTCATCCTGGGCTATGTTGTGAGTCTCGTTTGGCTCCTAGAACATGAAACAGTGAAGCAATATTTTTCAAAACTTAAAAAAGGTCCATTCGCTTTTTTCTACCATGATTTCGATAAAATATTCCACAAGATTACCCATAGTTTCTGACTCGTATTCTATGCACAATTTAAGATCGCTATCGTAAATACCATACTAACAGTCATTGGATTAGTATTGATAGGATTTTTCTATGGACAGATCACTCTCGAGGGAAGTACCACTTTCCCCTACCTCCTCGCTCTTGGATGTATCACATTTTTGACCAGTTTTGTCCCAATATTAGGTGTTTTTATTAGTGGCATTCCTATTCTCTTCGCAGGTATCGTAGAATATCCTGGTTGGAGTATTGTGATTGTGATTCTGGCTATGCTGCTCGTCATACACATTGTAGAATGATATTTTCTCAATCCTCGAATAGTCGGACAATCACTCAATATACCGGCACCCATTATATTTATCATCCTCTTTGTGTCGGAGCATTTTATGGGACTTGCAGGGTTCTTCCTGTGAGTACCGCTCTACATCCTTCTCCTCGAATTCATCGAATCAGCAGGCAGAATAGTAGAACGGTACAATAATGAGAAAATTATTTAAAGCCAGAAGTAATAAGCCGGATTCTGTGTCTCGACATATATCTCTCTAGGTCAGAAATCGCTTCCTGACTCAAGCGTGAGCCTTCCGCCGAAGCAGAGCCAACTCACTTGCATCACCTGGGGTTTACCAAGACATTTCGATTGCTCGAATGCCTCTCAGCGAGGAAAAGAACTGCTGAGACTTTTCACCTTGGCGCTATGAACGAATTCTTTTCTCGTATTATCATAGCACTGTTGAGTCTCTGTGGCACTTTCCATACCGTATAGTCACCTACACAGCTAGAGCCGTTAGCTCTCAGATTGGGGAATACTCCCCTGCGATGTCCGGACTTTCCTCTCCATCATAAAGATAGAGCATATGTCTCCTTCTGGCACAGTGATACTATGAAGTTTTTATATTTTGCAAAGTTTCTTGCACAAGAGTATAGATTTTTTCAACCTGTTCTGATATCGTCAGATGCGTCGTGTCGAGGTCATACGCTCATTCTGGCATCCTCAGTGGACCATCTTCACGCGTCATGTCCCGATGATCTCGTGCAATGATTTGTTCCAACACTTCAGCCTCAGTGATAGCTTCTCATTGTTTCTGAAGGTCAAGGAATCTCCGATGAGCCCGAACAGTAGCATCTGCGGTCAGGTAAAACTTCATCTGAGCAAATGGCGCCCAGACAGTTCACGTATCGCGTCATTCGAGAACATAATTATTTTTTTCAAGAATCTTCTGACCGGCAGAAATAACACAAATTCTCACAATTCGCTGCGTAGCAATTTTGGAAGCTCAAACAGCCGCTTCAGCCGTACGAATTTTTGATTCATACTTTTCTCCATTGATACGAATATGATTGTCCTCATCGAAGTCGAGTGTGATTCAAGATATATCTTCTTCTGTAACAAATTCAAGATTGACTCATCTCTCAGATAAATACACGGCAACGGCGCGGTACATAGCCCCAGAATCAAGATATTGAAAACCAAGTTTTTCTGCCAACAGTTTTGCTGTTGTGCCTTTTCCACTTCCAGAGGGTCAATCAAGAGTAATAGTTATCATAGGATTATTCACAAATTCGGATTACTTCAAAACGTATACACTTTTTATCTTCTATTTCCACAAACATTCCAGAGAGAACTCAAGGACCATTTTCATCAGGAGACATCAATCACTCTATACGTCATTCGACAAATCGATGTTTGACGAGCGTCCAATCAACGCCAATAATACTTCGACGAACTCCAGAGAAGCCAATATCATTGATAAAGGCAAGTCCTCTTGGCCAAATCTCTGCATCATTGGACTGCACATGGGTGTGAGTACCAAACAAGACAGAAGCGCGACCGTCAAGATAGTTTGCCATCGCATATCATTCCGAAGTTGTCTCTTTGTGAAAATCAACCACAATAGCGTCAATTGTTTCAGTGGCATGAAGTGCAAGAATTTCATCAACACATTGGAAAGGATTACTCATTGTCTCTTTTCCAGCTGACATAAATATAGTTCCTATCACATTGATAACCAGTAATTTTTGTCAGTTAATATCATAGACTCGGTGTCCAACTCCAGGGAGATTTTCTCCTACGAGATTATGTGGTCTGAGCTGTCGTGAATCTGAAGTATTCATGTAGTCAGCAATATCATCTCGAGATTCGAGACTATGATTTCCTCCTGTAAAAATATCAACACTCTGCCCCTCTAACCAGAGGATTTGATTCATTCGAGGACCTTTTCCATGAGACATATTTTCATCATTCACTATGACAGCATCAGGAAGATATTTTTCACGTAAAACTGGTAAATGTGCTGAGAGCATTTTACGACCAATCTTTCCATAAATGTCTCAAAATATAAGAAGTTTCATACAAAAAATTCGAAAAGAGTATAGAGGAAAACTCCCGTTTACAAAACACTTTTTACTACATCCAATATTCCTTGGTCAAATTGTTCTGTATTCCATTTATCTGCATGTTTTTGAATCACTTTCTGATTCCAGTCCGTCGCAAGAGATATTTGAATAGCAGCTATAAGTGAATCTGTCGTTTGCTCGGAGAATAAGATTCCCGAAACACCATTCATGACCGTCTCAACGGAACCTCATTTTCCATATGCTATCACAGGTATTCCATGTGACATAGCCTCGAGAGCGACGATTCCGAAATCCTCTTCTTGTGGCATCAAGAAAGCAGACGCGACAGCCAATCACTCTGCCACTTCTTTGTCTGAAGCACGAAAAATCCACTCAATAGTTGGTCATGAAAGTGCTTGGAGCCTTGTGACTTCTTCATTGAGCGTACTGGTAAATATCTTGAGAGGAAGCTTGAGTTGATTACAAGCCAAAATTGCCAGATCAAATCGTTTATACGGAACCACGCGCCCGAGACACACAAAATAGTTCCGCTTATTATTTTGTATTTTGTATTTTGTATTTTGTATTGCGAAGAAAGGGTATACCACTACACTGTCTCTCTCATAATATTTTTGAATTCGTTCTTGTGTATTTCGTGAATTGGCGATAAAAATATCTGGCCTCTGTGCTGCCTTTCTGTCCCATTTTTGCATAAGTGCAAAAGCAGGTGGTATCACCATTCGAGCGAGCCAATTAAATAAGCCAAATTCAAGAAAATTTTTGTACTCATCAATATGACTCCAGAGATACCGAGTTGGCGTATGACAATAGCAGATATGTTTTGTTTTTCATTGAGTATATATTCATTTGGCTTCTGCTGAAGTACATGAAATCACCAGGTCATATTCAGAAAAATCAAACCCTGAAAATGCAAGTGGACGCAAGATCATACACAGCTTATGTCGACGATTGAAGAAAGGAATTTTTTGAATAAAGCTTGTTTTGATATTTCTTCCCTCAAAAACTTCTGGCCGCTCTGGGAAATAGACAGAGGTATAAATATCCGCTTCTGGAAAGAGATGCATCAAGCGCTCAAAGACCCTCTCCGCACCACCCCAATGAGTAATCCAGTCTGTGACAAGTGCTATTTTTTTCTGAGAAACTTCCATAATACTGATAGTATAGAGATTTTTCTGGAGTCTCAAAAAATATTACTATAATACCTCGTATGACGAAACATCTTATCACTACCGCTATTCCCTATATGAACGGCGCTCCACATGTGGGACATGCTCTTGAAATGGTTTTAACCGATGTTATAGTAAGATGACGCCGACTCATCTGAGATGATATTTTTTTCCTCACTGGAGCAGATGAACACGGAAGTAAAATAGCCAAAGCAGCAGAAGCACTCTGAGTGCCTGTAATGGAAATGCTCGATGAAAATGTAGCTCGTTTTCAAGAAATGAACACCTATCTCAATGTGGTCGCTGACGGATATCTCCGCACAACAGATAAAGAAAAACATTGGCAAGTAGTACAAGCACTCTGGATGAAACTCGTAGAAAAATGAGATATCTATAAGAAGCAATACGCAGGATATTATTGTGACCGAGAAGAGCGATTTGTGACAGAAGCAGAGCTCGACGCTGATAAAAATGTCATAGAATGAGGCGCACCGACTCGCTGGGCAGAAGATGAGAATTATTTTTTCCGACTGAGTCGATACAGCGACACAATTAGAAACAAAATCGAAACCGATGAAGTAAAAATCATTCCAGAATTTCGAAAAAATGAAATGCTCTCAATGATTGGAGAGGGCCTTGAAGATGTGAGTTTTTCTCGTACCAAGAAGCAACTCTCATGGTGAATTCCCGTGCCAAATGACGACGATCATGTGATGTATGTCTGGTGTGATGCCCTCACAAATTATATTTCTGGAAGTCCTGAAAATCATGGAAATATCGAAGAGCTCTTCAAAAACTGGACTTGCGACCTCCATGTTATCGGTAAAGATATTGCCAGATTCCATTGTCTCACTTGGATTGGTATGCTTCTCTCCGTAGAGATAAGTCTCCCAAAAGAAATCCTCGTTCATGGATTTGTGAATGATAAAGATGGAGCCAAAATGAGTAAATCTGTAGGGAATGTCATAAATCCTCACGAGATGGTAAATCAATACTGCTCTGATACTTTTCGTCTCTATATCGCAGGAGAAGTCTGAGTTGGGCAAGATCTGAATTTCAGCGATGATAGAATGAAAGCAGTACACAATGATATGCTCGCAAATAATTATGGAAACCTCGTGAATCGTGTGATTTCTCTGTGGATTTCTTATCGTCAGGAAAATCAAGATAACGCCATAATATGAGGAGGCTTCCCCTTAGATGATGTGAAAGAACTGCTTTGATGATATAAAAAATCTTTTGAAGAATATAATATAATGTCTGCTGTGAATCACATAAAAGATCTTCTCGGTTTGGCAAATAATATGCTCAATGCAACTGAACCATGGAAAAAGTCTGGAGAAGAAAAAGAAGATATCTTAGTAAATGGTCTATTCTATGTGTATTATGCAACTCTCCTTCTCTCCCCTTTTATTCCAGAAGCAACGGGGAAAGTCATGAAGGCAATGGGCATTAATCCAAGAACTACACTTGATGCACAGAGAACTATGAATCTTGATGCGATTACAAAACCAGATATTCTCTTTGAGAAGAAATAACTTTATTTACTTCTCTCTCGATAACTCAATGCCTCAGTAATATGTGGAGCGGTGATAGTTTCAATACCTTCTAAGTCAGCAATAGTTCGAGCAAGTTTGAGTGTTCGGTAATACGCCCGAGTCGAGAGGTCGAGTCTCTGTACTGCTTTTTGAAGAATCTCAGCAACACTGGTATCAAGTTGGCAAAATTGTTCAATTTCTTTATTTCACATTTCTGCATTACTCGTTTTTCCTGTTAAGGCCAATCTTTGAACCTGTCTATTACGAGCTGCGATGACTCATTCTCGTAATTCAGCAGAGGTCACACCAGCTACTGATTTTTGTGCGATTTCATCGACATTGACTCGTGGTACATGAATAAAAATATCCATACGGTCAAGGAGTGGTCCAGAAAGTCTCGAGCGGTATCGTTCAATAGCAAATGGCTGACACGTACATTTTTTCGAAGTATCTCCCATATATCAACATGGACAAGGATTCATAGCACCCACGAGCATAAATCTCGCTGGATAGACACAACTACTCTGCACACGATTGATGGAAATAACACCATCTTCGAGTGGTTGTCGAAGTGTTTCGAGAACTGTCTGAGGGAATTCGAGGAGCTCATCAAGGAAGAGGACTCATTTGTGTGCCAGCGATATTTCTCCTGGTTTCGAGTCACGACCACCTCCGATAATCGAGATAGCGGAAGCCGTATGGTGAATACAGCGAAATGGTCTTGCAGTCACGAGTGGATTTTCTCGGGAGAGCTTTCCTGCGACTGAATAGATTTTACTGACTTCGACG
The DNA here is from genome assembly GCA_043720655.1 of Candidatus Altimarinota bacterium. Lineage (GTDB taxonomy): Bacteria > Patescibacteriota > Gracilibacteria > BD1-5 > JAGOOR01 > JAGOOR01. Next base: position 8,600 of record JAYSSG010000034.1, on the reverse strand, counting down.
ATTTCTTCATAATTCATTGGCGGTAGAATTCCCCCGAGTGCCTTTGAGAGCATCGTTTTTCCTGATCATGGAGGTCATTCCATAATGATATTGTGTCCTCCAGCAGCTGCAATGAGAAGAGCACGTTTTGCAAGTCCTTGACCAACGATTTGCGCGAAATCAATCAAGTGTTCTGTCGAATGGTTCACAAGATCAGCAATAGAGGATGCTGGCTGAGGAATCATAGGAATTTCCCCAGAGAGAGCTTTGACGAGTTCTGAAATATTCTTTGCTGGAATAATATCAATATCTGGTATCAGTGCTGCTTCAATAGCATTTTCTTCTGGAACTATCACGCGTTTATATCATTTTTCTCGTGCGAAAATCACCGTCGGAAGTATCGCAGGTACAGGACGAACCATGCCATCAAGAGCCAGCTCACCGACGACCAATGTTTCGTTCAAAAGTTCTTGCGAAATATTCATTTCTTCAGCGATAATACCGAGAGCAATAGGCAGATCAAAACTCGGACCCGTTTTTCGGATATCAGCTGGTGCGAGATTAACTGTAATTTTGGTTCTTGGGAACGGAAGACTAGAATTTTTGATAGCCGAACGGACTCGTTCGCGACTTTCTTGAATAGCAGCATCTGGCAATCAGACGATGATAAAAGCAGGCATACCATTGTGGATATCCACTTCGACTTCGACGAGCTGTCAGTCAAGACCTGAGACAACGACGGAATAGATTTTTGCTATCATAGATATGATGATACTGAGCCCAAAAGAAATGCAAAGAATAATTACTTTTTCTCTATTTTTACTGTCTGTATCAATTCTTCGAGTGGTTTCGTGAATCCACCGCCTGTGCTATTGAAGACAAGTATTCCTACGTTATCGAGAGGAACAATATAGGTCAACCACCGTGATCGACCGATAAATACTTGTAGGCCCTGATTAGTAACAAATGAACGATTACACGGAGCGGGAGCATCACATTCTCCTGTTGCCTCCCATATCTTTTTTTGAGTACTGTAGGCTACCATGACATCGCCAAATTTAGAATCAGAATCTGTGTAGGAGACACTTTTTAGTTTTTCTTCTATAGTAATAGTATCACCTGTTGTACGGCTCACAAAAATAAAGCTTTTTGATCCATCAGGAAGAATATTTTTGGTACTATTGTGATCAGAAGGCACACAAAAAGAATATCCATTACCAATCATATTCTCGGTAGCACAGGTGCTTGGTGTATCTTCTCTCGGTATTACTTTTGTAGGCTCAGTTGGCACATCAGTATTCTGAGACACGACAAGAGTTGTATTTTTTTGGATGATATAAAATTGGTAAATACCAAATGAAGCTAGGGTAAAAATGATTCCGAGGAGGAAAGTAAGAAATGATTTCATAAAAAAGAAAATTAAAATACATAACAGTATAGCAGATACTGAACAAATACAACTTTCCTATATTTTCCAAAACCAAGGCAGTAAAATAAAAAAGAGACCGATCAGTATAGATAGAGCTATATTTGGCACAAAATAAGGATATGCACTGAGAATAACACCGCTCACCAATGCTACAAAAGCCTGTTGTTTGATACCATATATCAAATAGCCCGAACCAAAAGCTCAAGCAAAAATACTTATCAACATGATATTTGAATTCATACAATTAGTTGACAGGAATAAGAGAGTCTTGTGCTTCTCGGTAAGAGAGTACTAGTCTCATCGCATGTGCACTATCTCGCACGACGAAATCTTTCTTTTGTGCTTCTATAATGGTATTCATAGCTTCAGCATCGCTCTTAGAAAATCCCTCGGCTTGAAGTGCTTGCTCCAGAAGCATAATATTTCATCCGATACGCACGCCCTCAGCGAATTCTTGTTTTCCATCTACTACTCCATCAAGTGCCATACGGAGAAATGAGCCAACAATTCTTTTGCCTGATTTTTCTTCTAGTTTTCGGAACAATCTCTGTGATTTTGGGACTTCAAATCCATCATACCCACTCTGTGTCTCTCAGATTTTTGCTTGTGTCGCATACTGTGTGAGTCACTCGACCATTCCCGTTTCATCGAGTCCAGCATCGCCTCCCATCTGAGCAAATATCGCCGCTCGACGACTCTCAGTCATATACTCATATCCTGGAATATCTATCCCTCCCCACCGTCCTTCATGAGCATTATGAATACGTTCGTGGGTATGCACTTCTTCTTGAAAACTCGTATCCAAGACATCGAGATTGACGTATTGAACACCTGTATTTCCGATTTCTTTGAAACCTCCAACTCATGGTGGAGTGAGGATATAAAAAACTTTATCGGCTGTACCTGCAGAACCACGAATGGCGGCTTCTGCTTTTTCTGGTTGTCCTATTGATCGGAAATATTGTGCGGTCTCATGTGGTGTCGCACCACGGGAAAAATCTGGTACTTGCAAGTCTTGGTTTTGTCAGGAATATTCTGGAGTAAAATTCACCATAGGTAAGAAAGGTTAGGATTCTTACTGAGTGATTATAGGAAATATGGTCTATATTACAAGAAAAAAGAAACTTGAAAAATATCACAAATTTCATACTATTACCCCTATGATAGCACTCCTCATTGGGACCATCGTCCATATAGAAAAAAGTGAGATAATTCTCCTCGTCAATAATATCGGCTATTCTGTCAGCGTCTCTGGTAAAGTCATGGGAATCAAAAGCATCGGTGACGAAATCCGTCTCTGGATTTATCACCATCAGACTGAAGCAGGATCACGACTTATAGGATTCCTGGATCATGAGGAAAAAGAACTCTTCACCAAACTCCTCAGTGTCAACGGTCTCTGACCAAAATGAGCCCTCGCACTTCTCGACCTCGGACAAAATGAAATCATGCAGGCCATCGCCAGTGGAGAATCTAAGCGACTCGCTCAAGCGGTCGGTATCGGACCAAAACTCGCCAGCAAAATCATCGTCGAGCTCCGTGGAACCCTGGATACTGAGACCCTCCAAAGCATCTCAGCACCACAACGAAAAAAAGCTCTAGAAAGTATCTACTCTTCAGACGATCAATCTATCATACAATCCCTCGTCAGTATGGGCTATGATAGGAAAAATGTCGAATTTAGTATCAGCGAAATACCTCCACATCTGACCGGTATCGGCGACCGAACTATCTGGTGTATCAGAAATCTGCACCACAAATAAATATTTATTTTTTAGTTTACACTTATGAAAGAATTTTTATGAATAGTGTTAGTTTTTTGAATACCCTATATTTTGTCTTTAAAAACGCCAAATATACTAGAAAATCTAGAAAATTTTACTCTCATTTTTTATTCTTGTTTAGCATTTATTATTTTGGCATTGTTTCAGATAAGAAAAAGTGTGTTGTTTTTTGCAGGAAGAATTAGATAAAATAAAAAATAATCATTAAAAAGAATACTTTTTGCATAGTGAAAGTTTAAAGATAGATATCTTGTACTTTCTTGTTTTTCTCTATACTCTTTTGCAGTATTTATTTTCGTATTTTATGAACCTCTCTGCTGCCTCTATCCTCGAAATGCTCGCTGGTCTCCGTGACGGCACTATCCAAAAACCAGACATCTGGAATCATTTTAATAGTGTTTCAAATGAGCTCGATACTGATTTACAAGCCTATAATTTCAGAACAAAAGAACAACCCATAGCACACGAGTGACTACTCACTGGTATCCCTATCGCGATCAAAGATGTCTACAGTGAAACCGGTGTTCCAACCACCGCTTCGAGTAAAATGCTCGCAAACTATGTCGCACCCTACGAATCTACCGCTACCAAAAAACTCAAAGAAGCCGGTATTATCAGTCTCGGAAAAGTAAACTGTGATGAATTTGCTATGGGCGCAACTGGAGAAAACTCTGGTATCAGACTCACCAAAAATCCATGGGACATCACTCGTGTCCCTGGCGGAAGTAGCTCTGGCTCTGCAGCCTCTGTCGCCTCTGGTATGGCTCCTGCCTCTATCGCCACTGATACAGGAGGAAGTATCCGCCAACCTGCTTCCCTCACAGGAACTGTCGGATTCAAGTGAACCTATGGAACCGTTTCTCGCTATGGAGTTATCCCGATGGCATCGAGTCTCGATACGATGGGTGTCATCGCTCGCACTGTCCAAGATAGCTACACTGTCTGGGATGCTATGCAAGGTCACGACCCACTCGATGCGACAAGCCTCAGTGGAAAAATAGAAGTCTCAAAAGACATCTGGTCTCGCACAGATTTAAAAGGAATGCGAATTGGTCTCCCAAAAGAATATTTTGGAGACGGTATCGAACCATGAACTCGTGAAGTCATCGAACAAGCCAAGAAAACACTCACCGACCTCGGAGCAACACTCGTGGAAGTCTCACTTCCAACGACAGATTATGCTCTCGCTGCCTACTATGTCATTGTCCCAAGTGAAGTATCGACCAACCTCGCACGATTTGATGGTGTCCGATTTGGACATATCACTGGCGAAGAATTCCGAGACTATGCTGACTGGATTAGTCATACACGTTCAGAGTGATTTGGTGCAGAAGCGAAGCGACGCATCATGATCGGCTCCTTTGCTCTCTCTTCTGGCTTTTATGATGCCTACTATCATCGAGCCTCTCTCGTCCGCGAGCTCGTACGAAGAGAATTCGCAGAAGTATTTACACAGGTCGATGTCCTTGCAACGCCTGTCTCCCCTATGGTCGCATGGAAGATAGGTAAGATGGACAATGATCCTCTCGCAAACTATATGGCAGATATTTTCACCGTCCCAGGAGCCCTCGCGGGCATCCCAGGCATCTCTGTCCCCGCTGGTTACGCGGCACCTAGTGACGACGCTTCTCTCGCTCTCCCTGTCGGTCTCCAGATTATGGGACCAAAGATGGGAGAAGAAAAAGTCTTCACCGTCGCTCATGTTTTTGAACAAGCAAATAAAGAACTGATTAATAGCAAGAGACCAAGTGTTTGGGGGTAAAACTAGAACATATCCTCCTCAGATATCTTTCGAAATTTCTTTTGTAAAAACTGCCTATCTCCCGTTTTACAGTATTCGACAACGCTTAAAAGTATATCCTGATACCGTGCGATAAATGATAATGCGAGATTATTACGTTTCAGTACTGCCAACTCTTCAATCATAATTGGCACAAGATCATGATCATTTTCAAAGGCTTCATGAATGACTTCCATCAAATCATCTTCATCTTCATCTTGTTCTAAATCGAGGTAATCGCCCTCATCTTGCAATCGGTCATATATATCAACAATACTATCAGCAACTCTCTTTCTAACATAGATAATCTGGGCAGAAATAGCAAACATTTCTTGTGTAGAAAAATTCTCTTCTTGTGCTTCAGCATGGAGCTCAAACAATCGCTGACCAAATACATCAAAATTATTTTTACATTCTTGCAACTCAACTATCTGATCAGTAAAATCAATCATGATATTTATTGTTAATAAAATTATTTTAAATATAAATATTATTTGTCAAAAAATAATAGCTAGATTCTCTTTAATACGGAAATATTTTTTCACCTCTTAGATTATCCGATTTTCTCCTTGAGATGACGGTAAAAAAATGTACTTCACTCAAAAAAACCTATACTATTCTTCTATGACTAAAAAACGTACATTTATGACTCCTCTGATTATCGCGTCTGTTATCATCGCTATTGCAGTTCTCTGGACTGTCGGGAGTTGGCTCGTCGTGAGAAATATCGAGAAACCAGCGTATACGCTCGTCGAGAAACGAGACGGATATGAGATTCGTGACTATGCTCCGTATATCGTGGCAGAGGTCGAGGTGAGTGGTACTCGTGAGCGAGGTATCAATCAAGGTTTTCGATTATTAGCCGATTATATCTTTGGCAACAATACGACCAAGACAGGTATCGCGATGACGGCTCCAGTATCAGAGAGTGCCTCTGCACCGATCGCGATGACCGCTCCTGTGATGGAACAAGGAAGCATTGATGGCAAGAGAAAAGTCACGTTTAGTATGCCAAGTAAGTACACGATGGAATCTATTCCAAAACCAAATAATTCTCTTGTGACACTCCGTGAGATACCAGCACAGCGAGTAGCAGTACGAGTATTTGGTTGGTACGCAGGAGATCGTCGTATTGACACGATGGAGACTCAACTCCTCACAGATATTAAACGAGATAATTTGGTTGCGACAGAGCTCCCCTCTTATGCTGGATACAATCCTCCTTTGAGCGCTCCTTGGATGCGCCGAAATGAAGTAATGGTGGTGATAGAAAAATAATGCTTCTTTAGAAACTTCTCAAAAAAATCCCCCACTTGCGTGAGGGATTTTATTTCTAATACCTCTTTCTCATCTCAGCTTTATACGCTTCAACGCCTGGCTGATCAAATGGATTGATACCTATAATGACACCAGAAAGTGCGCAGGCATACATCATCGTGTAAAGAAAATAGCCGAGATGATAAGTATCCATTTTCTCAAGAGTCATTATCATACTTGGACATCCTCCATCATTATGAGCCTTTGCAGTTGATTCGAGAGCGATACGATTCATTTCATGAAGTGTACGACCGACGAGTCCATCCAGACCATCCGATATGTCTTCCATTGGAGGGATTTCCATATCGGTAGTAGGATTATTTATCCACAACATGGTCTCAAAGAAGAGCCGTCTCCCCTCTTGGACATACTGCCCGAGTGAATGGAGATCTGTCGTATAACTGAGTGTATCGGGATAGAGCCCTTTTCACTCCTTTCCATGACTCTCCCCCATCAGCTGTTTCCACCATTCACCCATAAAATACAGTGATGGCTCTGACGTGATAAAAAGCTCAGAGACAAATCCAGACCGTTCAAGCTGTACCCTTTTTTCTGCATAGAGAAAAGCTGGATGCATTTCCAAAATTCCTTCATTTTGTATTGTGCCCTTTGTATTTTGTATTTCATTTTGTGCTTCCCTCGCCCCCTCCACTAATGCCTCAATATCAATACCAGCAACCGCAATAGGAAGAAGACCAGCTGCTGTTAACACTGAATACCGACCCCCGATATCACCTGGTAAAATATACGATTTGTAGCCTTGTTTCGTGGTCTCAGCTCGAAGTGCTCCATGTACTGCATCAGTAATAGTCACGATTCTCTCTTGTACCTCTGCTTCACTATATTTTGAGAGAAGAAAAGCTCGCACGAGACGATATGAGATAGCTGTCTCAAGAGTCGTGCCAGATTTTGAGATAATACACGCTGACACGCTTTTTTGGGCATATTTTTGAAATACCTTTTCGTATTCTGATCCACTCAGATGATTTCCCAGAAAAACAATTTCAGTACCTGACAGAGGAGATTGTAGAGCCTCTATCACTGCCCTTGCTCCCAGGTATGAGCCACCAATTCCGCAGACTATTAATACATCACTCTGAGCTTGCAACGTATCAGCAGTTTTTTGAATATCAGCAAGACTCTCTTGAATATCTCGTGGAAGATCTATCCAACCCAAAAAATCTGCACCCATACAAGTCTTATTCTGCAGAGATTCGTGAGCTTCAGAGAGACATATTGGAACAGTAACATTTTTTGATGCAAGATATGCATCAACGTACGATGATGAGAGGGCAAGATGAGTCATAAGAACAGTATTATATAAAATTTTCTAATCAATTCCATTCAATTGATGGCTTTCTGATAGAGGAAGGGGGTATAATTGATACCTCTTCGAGCATATAATTCATTCTACCAAAATTACATGCAGAACATGTTAAAATAATATTTTCAAAAGAATTATCCCCACCGCGCGCATGAGACACAATATGGTCATACTGAGCCCATAAAGCAAAAAATGCAGAATGACGAGACGAATTTGTTTTTCACCAACGAAGCGCTTCTGGATATTTTTTACGTATTTTATCTCGTATTTCTGAGCGTATCACCGGAATACCACAAAATTGACAACAATATCAATAAACTGTGTGAATATTTTGTTTTTCCACTTTATTTGGCATACGAACCGGAATACGCATATTTTTCTGCAAAACAGAAGGGCTACCCTCTGCTGAATGATATTGTATATATGGACTTTTCTTACCGAGCACTGACTCTACCCATTCCGATATCTCTGCAATATCTGCAGCTACAATGAGAGATTGAGTCATGTTATAATCTCACTCTAAATGTTTCAATACGGCTGTATGTAATAACTTTGCAGATTTAAATATTTCTGGAATTGGTTCACGGAAACAAGTTCTATGCATAGATTAAACAGTTTGAGAAAACATACAAACGATTATACCTAAGAAGATATCTTTGCAACTCAAGAATACTTGCTTCTAAAAACAATTCGCTATGATGTCATTATGGATACACAAACTCTCTTCTGGCTCTGATTTTTCGTTTTCGTGACTATTATGTTACTCCTGGATTTGGGAGTCTTCAATAAAAAAGCTCACGAAATCAAAACCCGTGAAGCACTCATTTGGAGCGCTGTTTGGATAGGATGCGCCGGTATCTTCACCGCTCTCATCTACCAGTGGCTCGGTCATGAGAAGGCATGGCAATTTGCTACCGCGTATGTCATCGAGAAGTCTCTCAGTATCGATAATCTCTTTGTATTTATTCTCATATTTACCTATTTCAA
>JAYSSG010000033.1:0-3500 GCA_043720655.1 Candidatus Altimarinota bacterium | reverse complement strand
CCAGAAGCACCGCAGAGAAGCTCCCCATACAGGCTCCGAGAAAGAAAATCATAATGAAGAGGCAGAAAATCATAAAAGGAAAATTAATCTGGTACCATCATCCCGGACAAGTGAGGCATAAGCCATACGCGATCCAAGACCATTACTCACGCAGTACCGTATAGAAGAATGTTTGATGACCTGGATTCTCGTGTCGTAGCACGAGAATGACGGGGATTATTGCAGTATATGACCTTTTTTATCTTTTATTGTGACTTTTTTACTCGCCACCTGACGGTTTGCAAAAAATTGTTGTACGATCATAAATATCGTCCCGATAAGCCAATAGAGACCCACTCCTGCAGGAAATTCATAGGCGAAATAGGCAGCCATTGCGGGGAAGATATAGAGCATCATGCTTTGCATCTTTTGCATATCTGGCATAGCATCATTTTTTGGTGGTTCTATAGGTTTTTCAGGAGTATTCGCTTTCATCTTCCTCTGAGCCAACCACATCTGGATAAATTGAAGTCCTCCCGTAGAGAGACCAAGAACAACACCCACTATGCCTCCACTTTTCTCGAGATGCATACCATAAAAATTGGGATTTGGGAGAATATCCTTGAAGTGTTGAAGCCACGCAATATCATAGAGATGAGCGAGGTTGACTGGAAGAGAGATATTGAGCACTACTTGGTAGAGGACAATCAAGATAGGAATCTGAATAAAGATAGGAAGTAATGCTCCAAATGGATTCACGCCTTCTTTTTTATAGAGCTCCATGGTCTTCATACCAATCGCTGCTTGGTCGCCCTTATGAGCATCTTGAATAGCCTTAAGTCTTGGTTGAAGCTCCTGCATACGTCGCTGTGAAACGAGCATATGTTGCTGTGGTACGAGGAGAATAATACGAATAATTATTGTGATAACGACGATAGCAAACCCAAGACTATATCATGGAAAGACAAGAATCAATGCCGCTAACAGATTGTAGACAGGATCGTAGAAAAATGTTCGGAAGAAGAGACGGAAATAACCCGCTTTATTCACTATCGCTTCTGATTCAGAAATGACTTTTTCTGGACTCGTATACGTAAATCGAAGTGAGAGCTCATCGGTCAGAACTGAGAGGCTTTTTTGGAAAGCCAGAATATCCTCTCGTGTGTTTCATACAAGCGGTGTTGTTGTTTTCGCTGGTACCTCTACTACACGACAAAAACCCTCCATACTATTGGGACGCGTGACACCATTTGCCGTCAGCTGCATATCGGCACATACATCAACAGAGATAGATGTTTCTGTTTCATTCACGAGAGAAACAATTGGAGTTTTTGGAAGGACATATTTTGGGAAGTCTGTCACAACACGTACAGGAACTGGCGTCACTGCTTTTGGTCGTGTAAACATATTGATGGTCAGAGAGACCAAAAATATGATATAGATAAAGAGGAGGATTTTTCGAGGAGATTTCATAGGGATATGATAGGAAAAAATGAGGAAAAACAAGCCCTTTCCGTCATCCCGGGCAAGTGAGGCATAAAGCCGTACGCGACCCGGAATCCAGGCTATATACTCACGAAGTACCTTTTAATGGAATTGTTTGATGACCTGGATTCTCGTGTCGTGGCACGAGAATGACGGAATCAACGGGGAAATACTTATTTCTGTACTTCTGTTCGCCCTTTAAGTGCTTTCTGAAACAGCTCAAGAGCATCGGGAAGTATCGCCGCATGCACGAGAGGGTCAGTCAATTTGAGTCACTTCTTGAGAACAAATACACATTGTGCGCCTCGCAGTGCTGTATTTTCGGTGCCCAGCATAGCCGATTTGAGTTCTGGAAGCAGAGCATCATACGTCATTCGTCGGTATCTATTACGCCAAACAGAGCGCTTATCGTGCTTGCGAGAAATACTGATAGCCATACGGAAAAAGCTTGAGCGAGTATCAGAAACAATAGTCAGTGTCCAGAGACGTCAAAAAAAGGGTCTTCATCGTTTGAAGACCCTCTCTACTTCATAATCACGGAGTCTATATTTACTCGCAATCATTACAAAAAATTATGATTTAGCTATGATATGGAATTTTGGATTTCCTTTCACTGATTTGAGACGGATAGCGTATGCAGGAGTCAATGAATGACGTCCTTTTTGACGACGACGTTTGAGGACATTTCGTCCATTTGCAGAGACTGATCTCTTGAGGAAACCGTGAGTTCGAAGACGTTTGCGCTTCTTGAGTTTTGCGAGCATAAGAATAAATTAACCAGTGGGAATACCAAGATAATATGAAAAAAAATAATAAGTCAACTCAAATAAGAAGACAGAATTTAAAATAGTACAAAAGACAAAATACAGAATACAAAATTAAGGAATTTCTTTAAATTATTCCTGAACAAATACTACCACTATTTTGTACTTTGTACTTTGTATTCTGTATTGAAAGTGGATATGTTATCCTATTTCTGATACCACTTTTTCTTTTTCTTGAAAGTAAAGAGAGCAACTACCATACCAGAGAGAAGTGCGAAGAGAAGGAGTCCAACTGGTGTCGCATTGTCATCTCTTGCAGGAGCTCCATCAGTGTCTTCAAAAGCCATACTACCTGGAAGTGCTGGTGTTTCTGGAGTTGCCTCGAGAGCAATAGATTCTTCGGGTGCTGCATTGAGAACAAGTGTCTCCTCAACCACTGGCTCAGCTACCACAGATACAACTGGCTCAGTCTCGACTGCCTGTACAGGAGGAGTTTTTTTAGCAACTGGGGCTGGGGTCTTTTTGATGACTTTTTTCACAGGGCATGTCGTCTTGAAATCTCCTTCCGTTGATACCCCTTCAGCATGGACACGATAATAATACGTACTACACGCTACGAGTTCACCGATAGTTTCGGTATGAGCTGACTGAGGCTCTGTAGAAATACTCCGATCATACTCCACTGTCATTCCATATTCAATCAATGAATGTGTTGGGACGTTGGTAGAGAATGTAAATACTGCTTCGGTCTCTGTAGGCTCTACTACAATCTCGGAAAGAGAAATAGAGGTGCTAGGATCAACAGGAGCACTATTGAGAAAGGGAATACCCTGCTCGACTGATTCAGACTCAGGAGGAAGGCTCTTGCCAGGTGCACTCATAGTCTCTGCCTGAGCGAATACTGTCGAAGCCACAAATGTGACGAGGAGACTCGTAGTGACGATTTTTTTGAACATAAATACAAGAAGAAAAGAAGTATATACTCCTATTCTACCATACCTCAAAATGAAATGCAAATATTATGAGTCCAGACTTTAAGACCGCTTAAGTCCGGGCTCTTTCTCATCCAAATCATCGAGACTTCCTCCAGCAACTATCTTGTCTATTGCCCTCTCATGCTCATATTCAGTCACGATAGCCTCTTGCTGAACTTCTTCTTTCTCGAAATACAAATACAGCATAGCGAGAACATTCTTTTTGGCTTGTTCAGGAGTATCACCAAAATCAGAGAGATCTGGATCTGAAATAGAAGCAATAAATAGCTTTGTTTCT
>JAYSSG010000032.1:0-8173 GCA_043720655.1 Candidatus Altimarinota bacterium | reverse complement strand
CTTCACCCTCCTCTCCCGAAATATAGAGGACAGGTGTCTCTTTGCTGGCACACCAATGAGCGAGCTCGAGCGTGAGCGTTGATTTACCAATACCAGGCTCACCTGAAAGGAGAGTTAAACTTCCACGTACCAATCCTCCACCGAGAACACCAGAAAGCTCGGGACTTTTCACCGCCAATCTCATATGCGAAGTTGACCGTGGATTGAGAGCGACGACTTCCTTCTTTTTTCCAATGACTTTTTTTTGTGAGCCCCGACTCACGGAAGATATATTTTCTTGCTTTTCGAGCGTGTTCCATGCACTACAAGTCGGACATTGTCCTGACCATTTGAGTTGTGTGTGAGAGCATTGAGTACATCGAAACATAATAGTATTATTATACGAAGTTCTTTTTGAAGACAAAAAGATATTAGAATATTGACATATATTATATTATATATATAATTAAAAAATGAATACACCAACTCATAAAAATAGTATAACACCTGTGCAACTCTTCAAGGGGTCTGTAGCTTTTTCAGGTATGCTCGCAAAGAGTCCGAAAACGATAATAGGCATGACAAATGCACTGGTTCGTACATATTGACAGAATGTACCTCACGATACCCTCAATAGCGACCAAAGGCTATTGCTCACACCGAGCTCTTCACCTCATATGATAGCTATTCTTGTACCATGATTTCAGCTTGATGGTACTTCCTTATCATGAATAAAAAAATTTCTCAACAAACGTGGCATACCTGCCCTATTCCCTGAAGGTTTACCTTATGGCAAGGAAGCTGTTTTATTCCGTGATCATCCTCAAACACTCGTTGATGAGATTGTGCTCTATACACACAAAGTGCAGGAAAAATACCCAGCAGCACATATTCTTGTTATAGGTCATAGTGCAGGAGGTGCTCAGGCACTTCATGCTGTGAATCAGCTCCAAAAAGAACAGAAAAATATACCCGAATCTCCTCGTATCATACCAATCACTATCGCAGGCGTTCTTGATACTGTCGGTTCGAGTGCAGAGGCCCTTCATGCACTTTATTATCGTACGCCATCCCGAGTCTTCACAGGGAAAGACGATGATTTTATTGCTCAAGCACGACATATTCAAGGAGCCCAAAAACAGGGAATAACCTTTGTTGACTTAGCTGATTGATTTTTACCCGAGCATGTCCAGTCTGGAGTACGGTATAATGAAATTATGCAACCAAAACTCCTCTTATCATCAAAAAAAAGTCCAGGACATTACCTTCAATGATGTAATCCAGAATATTCACAGTATATAGCCCATAGAGTCGTAGAAGAAGTCCTAAAAACCCCCGGTATTAGCCAGCCGTAAACTGTTTGAGAAATTCGATTTTATTTTCATGAAAGAGTCGGATGTCGGAGATACCATATTTTATCATTGCTAGACGAGTAAGACCAAATCCGAAAGCAAATCCTGAGTATTCATTTGGGTCAACACCTCATTGAATGAGTACATTTGGGTGCACGAGTCCACAACCCATGAATTCAAGCCAACGACCTTTCCCATCTTTTTCCCACCAGAGATCGACTTCCATACCGGGTTCTACAAATGGGAAGTAGCCTGGTCGAATACGAATTTTTGGTTCATAGCCAAATATTTCCTTGAGGATAGTAATAATAGTTCCTTTGAGGTGAGAGATGGTGATATTTTTATCTACCACGAGTCCTTCGACCTGTTCAAACATGATATCGTGAGTCGCATCGATTTTTTCATTACGATAGACAGAGCCGAGAACGATAGCACGCAGAGGTTTTTCTTGCGTTTTTAGGAGGTGATTTTGCATACATGACGTCTGTGTCGCCATGACACGACCATCTTGCAGCCAAAAAGTATCTTGCATATCACGTGCTGGATGCCAGCTTGGGATATTTAATGCATCAAAATTGTTGTATTCAGTGGTGACACTCGCTGATCGCCAAACAGAGAAGCCCATACGGGTGACGATATCAATAATATCAGATTGTACCATTTTGATAGGATGTCGCGGACTTCCAAAAGATATTCCCGGAACGGTCATATCGATAAAACGATTTTCTGCATTCGTGAGCTCAGCTTCACGGATTTCTTTTTCTTTGGTAGCTAATTGGGTATCAACATCAGTTCGAAGCTCATTGAGAGTTTTTCCGAGTGTCTTTTTTTCTTCTGAGGAAAGACTTGCTACATTTTTGAGCATCTCGGTGAGGGATCACTTTTTACCCACGAGACTATTACGATATTCGATAAGGTCACGGAGATTTTGGAGTGCTGCGATACCAGCATTGATTTCGGGACGGAGGGATTCGATTTGCATAGGAAATGAAAACTTATAACACAATATCACTCACACGAAGAAAGACACCGTCATCATAGAGGAATTTCTTGAGTCGTCGACTATCCGCAGTTTCCAGGAAAAGAGAATTTCACTCAATCTTTATATCAGTTGCAGAATATTCTTCGAGACTTGGGTTATCACTCCCCGCTGCACGAGCATCCTCAGAGAGATCTATCTTTTTTGCTGGATCATAGAATTGGACGTCTTTTACTCAGTAATTTCCATATTCAAAGATTTTTAATCGGTAAAAGCTAGGGCTCTCATATCCGTAAATAGCGGCAAAATGAGTATTACCAATAGAGAAAAATTGGAGTTTTTTCTGAGTGAGCAGTGGAGTTTTTGTACTACTTTTGAAGCTCCAGTAAAATGGAAGTGAAGTACGAATTCCTCCTTTATTCATTCCGCTATAGCGGACTTCTCCAGAGACAAGTGCATCAGGATATTGGACAGTATATGTGCCAGAATTAGTTGATTCTCCGGTAGTTTTATTAGGAATACTGTTTATCTCATCAGGAGCCCCAAAGAGGATAGGTTGGCGTGCTGTTTTTTCACAAGTACCGTATTTTTTCTGATAAGAAAGGAAAAATTCGCTTGAAGCGAATACTTCTGATCGGAGAATGGCGTCGTTTGGATTATTAGATTGCTTCTTTTGCATATCAGTCCAATTGCTCGCACTGTTCATAGAAGAGAGACCATCATCTTTACTGCCAAAAGAAATAGATTCCCAGAGAGTTTTCTGCCAATCATTTTTATTACTATGTTGTTCAATAAGTTCTGGATTTGCACTTTGGAGTAAGGTGTATTCTTGTAGAGTGAGTCGTGGAAGACAAACAACACCAGAGAGCATAGCAAGTGCTTCAGCCCGTGTGACAGAATCGGTCGGTCGGAATTTATTATTTGTCTTACCTATAATCCCATTATCAGCTGCAAGTTCCACGGCTCGACATACCCAGTCATTTGCCGTTACATCAGAGAAATATTTCCTACATACGTACCCTTCTGGAAGGGTAACTCCCTTCATTTTGAGAGCGATTGCTACCATTTCTTGTCGAAGAATTTTATTTCAAAAACGATAGTTTGCTGTATTACTTGATTGATTCACGATAATCCCTTCTTGGGCGAGATAATTCGCATTATTATCATCTACTGTGGTAGCAAAAACTCCAGAAGCAATGATGATAGAACTGATGACGATAAGCTGGAATTTTTTCATAGCAGAAAAGATAAAGAAATAAAAAACAGTACCCTATGCTCGTTTCATGATATTGGTAATAGCAATATGATTGCCGATAATTTCTTGTTCTGTAACGGCGATGAGTTTTTCTGGATCATCATTTCTTGCTACTGTATCTGTCCGGAGCTTCATCTGATTCCTCGAAGCATGTTGAGGTTCTGAGACACTCGAAATATCAATCTCAGAGAGTTTATCAATATATCCGAAGATGCCAGAAAGTTGCGATTGATATTGCTGGACTTCCTCTTCTGAGAGGTGAAGTCGAGCGAGTTTTGCGACGTGGCGTACTTGGTCTTGCGTTGGAATCATAAATTGGTATTATAAGCACACCTAAGCATTGTATTTATTTTTGATTCCTATACAAGGTATGAATGAACAAAATAGTGATTCTTCTTCTCCTGAAGTTCCCGCCCCACTTCTCGAAGTACTCAATACTCCTTCCCCAACGATGCTAGAGCATAAAGGAATTCTCGATAGTATTGGGAGTTTGTGGCATAAAAAAATCCCTGAAAATACTTCAAAAATTACAGAAATTCCCGTTGTAGTGAAACTAGTTGAGAGTATTGCAGTGCCAGCGGTAGCTCCAGTGGTTCCAAATGATTTTTCCGCCCCTGAGAAAACTATATCAGAATCAATCCAGCCTTCCGTATCTTCTGATGCTCTATCAGAAGCACCAGAAACACTGTTGTTGACAGATGAGCGATTTGCCAGCCTCCTCAAGCAGGATGACACATACCATTCCATGATTCGTAGTGAAGATATCAAAAATATTCAGCTTCAACTCTCTATGCGATATATGCTCTTGATGCTCGCTATATTTGTCGTCATCGCATGGGTGGTCAATAATCGTGTCATTATGTTTGGTTTTTCTGATTTTCCTCTTCTCGCTCGAACACGTGACGCACTCTTTGCTATCTTGACAGGACTTTTTTCTCTGACAGTGTGGTTTGGATCTACTGTATGGTTCCGCCATCACATGGGCATTATGGTGTTGCGGATAGTTGCTGGAGCTCTTTTTGCACTGGTCCTTGTGAGTATTTATCTTCCTTTTTGGAGATAAAAGAGAACGAGTTTTCTGATTGCATTTTTGGGAGAAGTAGAGTATGATAGAGTTATATTTCTAATATTTTGCTATGAAAGTGCGCAAAATGATTCTTCTCAGCAGTGTTTTGGTATTTTTACTGAGCTCTTGTGGTGCAAGTGATACCACTGCCGAAGAAAGCGGCCTCAAGAAATATTCATGAGTAGGCTTTGTGCTCAAGGCACCTGCCTCATGGGAGCAAGTAGATCTCACAAAAGTATCAGCTCCGATTCGTGGAAAATTTGAACTTGCTATGCGTTCCACCGTGAACAAGCGAGGATTTATGAATAATATCACTATTCTCTCAGATACCCTTATAACTGAAGCCTCTTCGGGTGAATACGCTCGCCAAAGCATGTCGCTTGCAGCACGAGACTATCTCTCGATGCGCGTGGAGAGTGATGAAGTGATAAAATTCGTGGATGGATCAACCAGCCAGCTCGGAATATTTCATGCTAAATATAATGAAGTTACCGAAGAGCATCTTTTTTTCCAAACAGCAAAAGTCTGTGACAAAACAGTCTACCTGATAACGATAGGCCTCAATAATGATATAGAATCAAATCTCTACGATCAATACCGAAATGTACTCAAAAGTTTTACTTGCGTCACACCAAAGAAATAAAACCATGAAACTTCTCCACCTCACTGCCGGATATACTGCGAAACCAGTTATTAAACATCTCACGCTTGATATCAATCCAGGCGAGTGGATATTTCTTATTGGGACTTCCGGGAGTGGAAAGTCGACTTTTCTTCAAACCATTTTTGGTAATCTAAAACCACTTCATGGATCTGTGGTAGATGATAATGGACGGGATGTATACCAGCTCAATCCAGCCTGAATCAGGGCACATCGCCGTACCTGTGGTATGATTTTTCAGGATTACAAACTCATCGAGTACAAAACAGTAACAGAAAATATTGCGTATGCTATGGAGATGTGTTCATATGGAAAAAGTGCCATCAAACAACGTGTTTCAGAGCTTCTCGCGTATGTCGGTTTGGAGGATAAAAAGGATGCTTTCCCGAAACATCTCTCAGGGTGAGAAGCACAGAGAGTGGCGATTGCTCGAGCCTTGATTCATAATCCAAAAATGATTCTCGCAGATGAACCAACTGGCAATCTCGATCACAAAAATGTCATGAATATCATCGAACTTCTCAAAACTATCAACGCACAGGGTACGACCGTGATTTTTGCGACTCATGATCTCGAACTCTTGAGACATGTGCCAGGAGCGAAAGTTTTAGATATAAGGAAGTTGGGGTAGAGAACTATTGCACTTGCAATATTCTTCCTAGCTCTTCTTCTGATATTACTCGCAAAGAGCCTTTTATTATATCATGTCTTGTTGGTAAATACCCGAGAGGTGATGATGGTTTTTTTAAGTCTCCTAAATTTAATTTTTGTTCTCACTCGTTATGAGTCAAAGCATGGGCAATACCACTTTGTATGTCTCTTACAGTATAGAAATCAATTTCACCATTCGCGTTTCAAAATTTTTGCTTCTTTTTTCATAGAATAAGTGTTTCCATAGAATGCCCCCTTTTTTCTCCCTCTCCAGTAATCACAAAATTTTCCTGCATAAAAATAGATTATAAAACTAAAGTATAATAATTTTATTTTATAATTATTTTCTCTTTGTCAAATTCAGTATGAATACATTATTTTGACAAGATTTATATCCGAGAAGATAATGAACAAAGTGCTTTTTGGTGTAACACTATTTCCAAAATATGAGATTCTCATATAATACTTTCTATAATCTCGTAGTATGACTCTTTTTCTTGGTATTCTCCTCGCATTGTTTGTATTCTTTATAGTTGTATTCCTTCATGAGTTGTGACATTTTATGGTCGCACGATGGAGCGGAGTCAAAGTGCTTGAGTTTGGCATCGGTATTCCTCCTCGTCTCAAGAAGATATTCCGTGATAAAAAAGGGACTGAGTGGACTCTTAACTGGCTCCCAATTGGTGGCTTCGTACGACTCAAGTGAGAAGATAGTACAAGTCTCGAGAGTAAGGCAAAAGATGCCCTCCCAATGGCAAAATGGTGGAAACAGGTATTGATTCTTCTGGCTGGAGTTACGATGAATTTCCTCCTTTCAGGTATGATATTTGCTGCACTATTCTTTTCAGGTACTTCACCACTCCATGTCCAGATTCGGGATTTTGAACCAAACTCGCTCCTATCTCGAGTGGGTCCATGAACTCAGCTTATTCCAATTTTTGACACTATTGAGCAAGCAGAGGCATCGGGAGTATTGCAAAAACTTCCTGGAGTCTCACTGAGTCCTATTGCTGGGAGTATTGCTGAAACAGCATGACTTCAGGCAGGTGATATCATAACTGCTATAGATAACGAAAGCATTGCACGACCAGATGATGTCCTGCGTATTCTCTGAACAGGGAAACAAAGCTATATACTCACAGTTCTGAGAGAGACAAACACACTTCAGATTTCTGTGGTCCCTCTTGCGGGTAAAATAGGTATTTTTGTCACTCCTCATATTCGATTGATAGAATACCGATATTCTCTCGGAAAGTCTCTCTTTTATGGAATGTCTGAAGTCTATCATCAGATTGGATTTTCTTTCCGTACCTTTGGAGCGATTATCGTAACCAGCTTCTCTGACACAGCGACACAAGCGGAGAAAAAAGAAGTGAAAAATGGTATTGGGGGTCCAGTGGCTATCGGGAAAGTCTTTGTGAATATGGTAAAAAATGATGTCGATACTCGGGCAGTACTCGTCATGATTGCTATGATTTCTCTGAGTCTCTGAGTCTTCAATCTCCTTCCTCTGCCAGCACTCGATGGATGACGATGTCTCTTGGTTCTCGTGAATCAAGGTATACATTGTGTCGCTCCCAAGTTCAAAATCTCTCCTCGCATAGAGCAGATTATCCATTCAACAGGATTTATCTTGCTTATTATTGCGAGTATTCTCGTGACGTGGAAAGATATTTTTTCAAAATAAGACTATGAAACTCTTCTCCTGGAACGTCAACGGTATCAGAGCTGTTATGAAGAAAGACTTTGCAGGTATTCTTAAAAGTCTTGATGCTGACATTATTGGTCTGCAAGAAATAAAGGCAAAGCCAGAACAAATCATCGCAGAAACAGATATTATCCAATCTCTTGGATATCAATGTATCTTCAACTCTGCAGAACGTCCTGGATACTCTGGAACCGCTGTTTTCACCCGTATTCCTCCTATAGCTGTCATGAATCGTATCGGTACTGAAGCTGACAATGAAGGGCGTACATTGGCTCTCGAGTTCGAAGATTTCTACTATATCACGACCTACGTACCAAATACCAAAGAAGATCTCTCTCGTCTCCCTTACCGTCAAGAATGGGATAAGGCTATGTGTGCATTTATAAAAAAACTTCAAACACATAAACCCGTTATTCTCTGTGGGGATCTCAATGTCGCTCACCAGCCTATTGACCTCAAAAATGCGAAACAAAACGAAGGCACTCATGGATTTACTCAGGAAGAACGACATGGTTTTGATAA
>JAYSSG010000031.1:0-1565 GCA_043720655.1 Candidatus Altimarinota bacterium | reverse complement strand
GAGCTTGATTAGTCGTATCATCGGACAAAGTAAGTCCAATTTGTGAAAGCTCTCCATCAAAAATTTCCTTTTCTTTTTTTATCCTTAAATTATCAATGATTTTGTCTATATATGTCCGTAATTCTTCAGGAAGTGTGTTTGGTGTAGATTGCCAGAATCACTTTGTTTTCCTAACTGTCCAATGAGTCATAGAGCCATATTCATTAGTACTCAGTAAGGAAGGAGTGTAGAGCTCAGAGAATTCTTCTATTGGGATACGAAGAGTAAGTGTTTCGGATATATCATCCCAGTGAGCATTTTCTGTGAGCATATCTTGTAGTTCTATGTCAGATGAGTAGCCAGCTATAAGAAGAAGCTCTAGTGCTGTCTGGAGGTCTTCTTTTTCTGTTTCAAGTGGGTTTTTGGTTGGCTTGTATTCTTGTATTGATCTTTCGGGAGTAGTTTGTAGTATTTTTTCAACTGCTCCAGAGACAGGTAGCTGCGATGTACCTGTTATTGTTTGACGAGGAGTAGCTACATGGTTTTTTATTGCCTTTTTCTCAGTCCAAGATTTTATATTTTTCTCAGGAGTTTTTTTGATCCCTATTTTACCATGTAGAATTATTTGATAACTATGTCCTCATTTCCAATCTGAAATAACACTCCATGATTGTTGTTTTTTTTGCGGATTAAAAGTCTCAAAAAGAGATGCTTTTAAGTCTATAGTATCTGAAAGTGATACAATATGTCCACGAGCATAGAGCCTACTATCACGAAAAATATTTATTTCAATACTACCCATTTCAGGAGGAATATCAGATAATGCGATGATGAAATCTTCACTACATGTAGCGCTAACTTCTTGAAATAATATGGTTTCTATTCGTTGCCTTGTAGTTTCTTCCAGTATTTTTTTTTCTTTTTTGGATTTTTGTTTTGCGATGAGTAATTTCCTTTTTTGCTCTACGATGCCTAGGGATTCAAAAAAATCATCTTGGATTTTCATAAAAGATTCCGGGGAAATATCTCACTCGCTATCAAACAATCATTCTTCTCAGATGAAGAATATACGGCAGAAAAGTTTATACGTTTCAGATGAAGTATCAGCGAGTAAGTCTGATCGTGCTGTAATCCAGTATTGAAATAATTCAACATTTTTAAAAACCACATCGTTCATCAAAACTTGAAAAAACATACTGTCATAATAACAGAGAAATTCGTCGAGATATGGCATATCGTTTAGAGGGTCTTCACGGGATACGATATCATCTACAAATAATGCCGTGACAAGAAGTCATCTCTTTCTCCAAGCTTTTCGTGATAATTCGTCATATCTTTCTCGATTTTTACTTTTTAATTGATCATAAATAATCTCAAGCTGAGCTATATCCAGCAACATTGTCTGGTTGTCTTTTCATGATTTTCATGACAGTAATTCATTCCCAAATATTGTTCAAAGTATCATTTTTAATTCTCCGTCTCTCTCTTCGACTACCGTATCAAAAAAATTTTCTTCATTAACGCTTCTTAAGAAGTGTCTTTTGAATAAAAGATTGTCTTTAATATATTGAGATAAATAGAATTGT
>JAYSSG010000030.1:0-8299 GCA_043720655.1 Candidatus Altimarinota bacterium | reverse complement strand
ATGTTCCTTCATTATCTTCTGCAAGATCTGCAAAAGATTTGTATGTGAGAATATTGGAGGTGAAACTCAGCTCAATTTTTCTCTTCCTTACGATAGCTCCTCACTCTGTCTTACCGAGAAGACTGTAGGTTTTTTCTTGATCTATGAGTGCTGTCAGCTGGACCGCGAGTTCTTCCATTCTCGCTTTTTCTCGCCTCTGAGAGATGTCTCAAAAATTACCAAGCACTATGAGTATAGATATTATTAGAATGACGACCATTAATTCGACAAGTGTAAAACCCGCATCTCGTCTGTTTTTTATTTGATAGTGAATCATAAGTAGGGTAGAGTAGGAGAGTAATAACTTTTTCTCTATGTACAGGATATTCATTCTTTCTCTTCTGGCAATAGTTTTCAGTACTTTTGCACTTGAACCTTCACAGGTTATTCTCCGAGCTATCGAAATACGAGGAGATACTCTCGTTCTTGAGTGGTCACCTATTGAAGGCGCTAAGACATATAAGGTGTTCTACGACGGAGAGGATTTCATCAATCCAAAAGCTCCTGAACCAATACTTGAATCACCTTCTACAGATACAACACGTATTGAAATCCAAAAAATGATGGATGGGACTGCATACTATCTTATTGTACATTGATTTGATGAAAAAGGTGTCAAAATAGGGGAGACGCTTCCGCTTCATGCCAGTACTCTTCGTAATCCAGTTTTTGCGCTCAAGACAGTGAAAGCTATTGATGATCAGAATATTTCTTTGACTTTTTCTCACCCAATTGATCTCAAAAAAACAGAAATAGAACTCGTGAATACAGAGACAAAAAAACCTCGAGCGACTAAAAATATAATTGTATCAAAAGATGACCTACGTATCGTAGAGATACACCTCGAAGGTAAACTCGCAGCAGATGTGTCACATGATGTGGTACTGAAGAAGATCACGAACACATCATGAATTGAGATGTTACCTGAGTCAAAGAAGACGTTCACGGTTATGTTTTCTACTGGGGTAGAGACATCTCAGCCAGTAGAGGATATAATCCCAGTAGCAGCTAAGACAGAAGAAAATAAACAAGAAGAGATCACACCTCTTCCTGAACCTGATGCATCATTGGATGCTCTTGAGAAAGAGACGGAAGAGCTTGGCATTGATCCAAAAGATCCCCTTACTCAAGGTATCATCATATCTGAAGCGGAAATAATAGAACCAACGCCAGTATCTATTGATAAGCTCCCTAAAACAGGGTCTCCTGCTTTCTTGTTTTTAGCTCTCGCTCTCCTTTTGTGAGCGGGTATTTCATATAAGAAGAAAGTCTCTCTCTAGGACAACCTTACTATAAAAAAATCCTCTCTAGAATTCTAGAGAGGTTTTTTTTATGTGTAGATATTACTGAAATATAAATGGTGCCACTGTTTTGAGTATCCAGGGTATGAGTGCGAGAGCGATCAGTCCGATCAATGTGGCAACAATTTGTGTCTTAGCTTTGTTTTTTATTTCTCCTTCATCAAAACCTGAGATCGAGATACCAATACCGAGCACCACCATAAAGAGTACTCAGAGTACAAGGCTAATAAAGAAAACGTATTTATAGATACTCGCTATAAAATCCACAAAACCACTTTCAGCGGTAACACAGCATTTATATCGTGCCATCTGTCCACTACCACCTATACTGGATTGATTTGCACCAATACTACAAGGTTCACTCGTGATGGTACATATTTGATTGGGCATTCAGAGGTTTGAACCAGCTGCATCATAGTTTGCATCTTGTGCCATGACGAAGAAGCCGGTAGCTCCAAATACAAGAATAAAAAGAAATATTTTTTTCATAAAATCTGATATTAGAAGAGAGTGAGTCCTACGATTTCTATGAGAAATGTATATCCGAGAAGAAGCATTATTGTAGCAAAGAAAGTATACATCAGTATTTTCTTTCCTTTATCGGTTCTCTCTTCATCACCTCATGAAGTGATAAAGTAGTATCCACCAATGATTATATATATAATTGCTATAGGTCCAGCAAGGAAGATGAAAAATTTTGCCCCCTGAGTTAATACGTTTGTTACGCCTTTTGCGACACCATTGAGGTTTGATTGAAAAAACACAGCTCGGTAAATCATTTCTACAAATCCAGTAAGAAGGAGAGCTATCACTCCATACCCTAACCTTCTTTTTGCTGTTTCTGAGGCTGCTTCACTACCTCAGAGTACCATAGCAAGTCCACCGATCGTAAACATCACTACCGCTACTACGAGCATCACGACCTCGAGAAGTGGTATAATAGAATCAATACCTGTTCACCAGAAATTTTGTGGACAGAAGAAAAAATTACATGCTCGAGAGCCATTTTCTGATATAGTAGTTCATGAGACTCCTGTACTTAATTGTCCACTTACATCAGCTATTTTTCTCCCAAATCCTACGGTATTGTAGCTACTTCCTGTGATGATACGATATATGACTTCTGGTATATTTATTAGGAATAGTCCGAGTATAACCAACATGATTCTGTTTTTTCCATCGCTTTGTTTTTCTTCATCTCCCATACTTGTCACCCATAAAAATCCTACATAAAGCATAGCTAGAAGTGCTACTCCATTTAAGAGGAGTCGTATAAAGTCTATGACATCACCGAGGACATTTCTGGTAGTATCAAGGAGATTTCCCGAAGAAAAGCTCACAATACTTTTTATATTTCCACTTGTTCCAACATTAATAATACCATCTGCATATGCGGTACCTAAGAAGATAGATAGTAGCAGTACTATGGAAATAATAATGTTTTTTTGTGATGCCATGGAGATTTTAGATATCTTGATTGGTAAAGAATCATTCGTAGTCTTCACGATGTATGATGCCTCTTTTTTCTAATTCTGCAGCGTGAATATACATAGGTATCATTCCTTCGGAACGTCCAGTCTCAACTGCATTATTTATCTGTGCCATATCACCTGATCGTATCAGATTTTTGATACCGGGGTTGACTAGCATGAGTTCAAAGATAGCGATACGTTTACGTGCACCATCTCGACGCATCAAGAGCCTCTGAGAGAGTACGCCTATAAGACTATCTGCGAGACGGCCATAGATTTGTCTTTGTTGTTCTGCACTGAAGAATTGTATAACACGACTAATTGTTTGAACACTTCATGAGGTATGCAACGTAGAGAGTACGAGATGACCAGTTTCTGCAAGATTAAGCGCCGCTTCAACGGTTGCAGCATCGCGCATCTCTCCAATCATGACAATATCTGGATCTTCTCGCATAGCAGCTCGTATAGCTGCTGGAAATGATTCCGTATCTCGTCCGATTTCTCTTTGAGAAAAAATAGATCGTTTGTCTGTAAAGATAAATTCGATAGGATCTTCAATAGTAATTATGTTATCCCCACGAAGCATATTGATTTCTTCGAGCATAGAAACGAGCGTAGTTGATTTACCAGATCCTGTTGGTCCTGTGATGAGTACGAGACCTTGCTTCGCATGTATAAATTTATCTATAGCACGAGGTAGTCCCAGTTCTTCACAGGTTTTTGCCTTTTTTTCTATTCTTCGAAATGAGAAACCAAGTTTTCCAAGAGCCCAAAATCCGTTTACACGAAAAGAGACATTGTTTTTCTCAGAGAGATATCCAAAGTCGACATCATGGTCAGTTTCGAGGTCTTTTTTGGTTTTTGGATGATGTGCTAGGAGTGCTTCTTTTACGATTTCAAGGTGTTTTTCTGTCAGAGTAGGATATTCTGTCATTTGGATCAAAACCCCCTCTACTCGATAGGTTATACATTTTCCAGCTTGCAAGTGTATATCGGAAGCATTCAGGGTAATAGAGTTGCCCAATATTTTTTCAATATCTGGAATCTCTTTACTTTCATCAGTGAAAAATTTTGTTTCATCTTTTTCGCCCATTCCCAATTCAACTTCTTTTCGGGTTGCTTGGTCTTTTTGTTTAAAAATAAATTCTATTACATGAGGAAAATGTTCATGACAATAAAAAAGAGCATTATTGAGCGTATCGAATGTTTCTATTTTTTTTGCAATTCCAGTGATAGTGAGTATGTCTTCTATATTTCATCGTACTAATACCATGTCTCCACCATTTTTCACGAGATAATTATGGACTTCCATAAGTCCATTTAAGAAGGCTGTCTTGACTCATATAATCATCGATAGATCAACCACTACGATTTGGGGAGCCTCATGAGTATACCTGAGTATTTGTGCAAAAATTGGAGGGGATGTTTTTTCATCCAATATACCCGCAGCCGTTACAACAAGGACACCATCTTGTTGACCAATAATTGTTTGTGTATGTTCCATAAAGTTATCTTAACATATCTTTTTGGTAAATACAAATAAATGAGTAAAAAACAGAGAGATAAAATTCCAGCTGCATCAGAGATATTACGCTTAGTATAATTATACTAAGCAAATGAATAATTATTGAAGCGTGAATTCGCTTCCCAGGAACAAGCAAACAATGATCAGAAATTCAAACATCCTAACTTAGAACAACCTGGCACTAATAATTTAGATATAAAGGCTAGTCTGCAATTCACACCATAAATAAAAAAATATTCAATATATAATGGTTTCTTTGTTTAATTAATAGAGTACAATAATATTATTAATCATTATTTAATTTAAAATTTATGAAGATAAAAATTTTTATCCTTTGCCTTACGTTGGTCTTTGTGTTATTAATTACCAATACGGTAAAAAATAGATCCGATTTCGTGGATAGTGCTAAGAGTTCTTTTCTTGCAGTTATTTCAGAATTAATACCACCAAAATCGAAATGAAAAGATAATGTTCATGTTCCTGGAGAATTACTTATAAAATTTAAAGAAGAATTTTCCGAACAAGAGCAAGAAAAATTCCTTAAGAAAAATGGATTTAAAACTAAGAAAGAACATAAAGAAATCAAAGTAAAGCTTTTGTCGGTACCTGAGGATTCAGAAGAAGAGTTAGCGCAATCTTTGTCTGGAGATCCACTGGTCGAATTTGTAGAAACAAATAAAATTGCTAAACCAGATTATATTCCCAATGATCCACAATTGTCATCTCAATGGCATCTTTCAAAAATAAGAGCTTTGGAGGCTTGGGATATTGTATCTAGTACAAATATTATAATTGCTATTGGTGACACGGGTATTAATCCTGTGTCTGATCTTGCTGCCAATATGCTACCTGGAACAAATACAGTTTATGGAGACAATCAAACAAGTGATGTCAAGGGTCATGGCACGGCTGTAGCAGGAGTCGCTGCGGCTATTGGAGATAATAGTAATCTCGTAGCAGGAATTGCTTATAATGCCAAAATAATGCCAATTAGAGTAACAAATGATCCTGCTGGATTCTCGACAGATTCTGACTTGGCAAAAGCTATTATTTACGCGGCTGATAATGGAGCAAAAATTATAAACCTAAGTTACGGTGGATTATGTCGTGATCAAGCTTCTATCACCAAGAGCGCGGCTGCATATATGTATAGTAAAGGAGGTATTGTAGTAGCTTCAACAGGAAACGATTCTACGCAATTGCAATATGCAGATGATCCAGACATTGTGTGCGTAGGTGCAACTGGAAGTGATGATACAAAAACTTCATGGTCTAATTATGGAACAAATATCGATGTCGCTGCACCAGGTGATTATATTTATACAACAGGAAGTGGTGGAGGAATGGAAGGTTGGTGGGGGACATCTTTCTCCTCTCCAATGGTTGCTGGACTTGCTGCATTGGTCTGGGGAGCCAATCCATCACTTAAAAATTCACAAGTTGTAGATGTATTAGAAAAATCGGCTTTTGATTTAGGTACTCCTGGTTGGGATGAGAGTTTTGGGTGGGGAAGAATAGACGCGTTTGCAGCTGTTCAATTGGCGCGTACTTTGACTCCACAAATTGATACTACAAAACCCGTAACTTCAATTACATTTCCATCTGCTAATGCTACTATTTCTGGAGCAGTGAGTGTTAGTTCATCTGCTAGTGATAATGAGGGTGTTACAAAAGTAGAATTATATAAAGATAACAGCTTATATTCTTCGGATATAAGTGCTCCATATACATTTTCATTTAGTACTATAAGTGAATCTAATGGTTCACACACACTTCAAACGAGAGCATATGATAACTCAGGAAACGTAGGAAGCTCGGCAATTGTAAATGTAAATGTAAACAATGCTCCTGCTGTACCAGATACAATTGCACCAGTAATCACAAGCTTAACTCCTACTGAAGGAACAAGAGTTAAAGCAAAAGGAAAATTTTCCATCTCCACAAACGTAAATGATAATATTGCTGTATCTCAAATAGATATTCTTATGGATGGTGTACTTAGAAAATCTTGTTTTGCGGTAAAAACTTGTTCAGTTAATGTTACTACAAACAGTCTAACAACAGGTGTTCATCCAATTCTAGTTCGAGCTTATGATACTTCAAAAAATACAGCAGAACGAGCAAGCTCAATTATTAGATAGATTATTCATAAAAACCGTCGCTAGACATTGTTAGAATTCGCACCTAGCTCCTTATTGCTTTCTCTCTAAACAGACAGAATGAATAATGAGTGAAGAGTGAATTTTCCAATGCACACTAACGAGACTAGTAAAAGGAATATGAGGCTAAGATAGTTTTTTTATTGTGTAAAAAGTGCTTTTAAAATATTTTTTTATTATGTAAATACTGAAGAATTCTTAATGTATTCTTCAAGAACAATTACTTTTCTAACTTCAGAATTTCTTCATATAGTGCTTTTTCTGCTTTTGAAATCTTTGCTGGAACGAGTATTTCTATGGTGATAATCAGATCCCCATGACCTTTTTTGCCAATTATCGGCATTCATTCACTGGTAAGCTGTATTTTTTTGCCATGTTGAGTACCGCTAGCTATTCTGATTTCTCTATCTCAGAGAATAGGAAATTTCACCTTTTTATTGATTCCTAAGATCGCTTCCACTGGACTAATCCGGAGGGTACTGTAGAGGTTTTGCTCTCTTCGTATAAGTATGTCTTGAGATTGTTCTACTTGGCACACCACATAGAGGTCTCCATTTCCGTGTTTTCCAGCGTGTCCTTCTCCGTTAATTCGTATAGTCATACCATCGTCAATACCAGCTGGTATCTCGATGGTTTGTGTGATTTTTGTCTTTATTCGACGCTTTCCATGGCATTCTACACAAGGATGTTCTATGATTTTGCCTTCTCCATGACAATCAGGGCAGACCACCGTTTGTTGCATCATACCAAAGATGCTCCGAGTAGATCGAGTGACATATCATGATCATCGACACCCACTACACGTTTTTGCTTCTTTTCCATCTTTTGTTCCATGGCCGTGACACGTTTCACAATGAGTCATTTTATCGAAAGAGATGTCTTTTTTTACACCAGAAAAGCTTTCTGAGAAAGTAATTTTTATATCATACTGTATATCTTCACCTCATTCCTCTTGTCGAGACTGTTGCTGTCTTCCAAATCACCCCATGTTTCCAAAAACAGAACCAAAAATGTCTTCAACATTTATATCTCCAAAATCGAATCCACCCATTCCACTAAATCCACTCCCACCACCTCAGTCAGCAGATCCAAATTGGTCATATCGTGCTTTTTTTTGTGCATCTGATAAGACAGCGTATGCTTCATTGATCGTCTTAAATTCATCTTCCTTGCTTTTATCCCCCCCGTGTCTATCAGGATGGTGATCCATCGCTTTTTTTCTGTATGCTTTTTTGATATCATCAGGAGAGGCATTTCGGTCAATTCAGAGAATGGAATAATAGTCTTTACTCATAGGAAAGGATTGTATTGTTTTTTGTTTTTTGGCAAGGTAAATTTCCCGTCATTTGGATCTCTCCGTCATCCTCGGGCAAGTGAATCCATTTGCGAAGCAGTCCTTGATAATGAGAGAGGATTTGATAATTCACCTGGATTCCGGCTCGATAATTTCCCTGACTTCGTCAATGAAAATCATCGTCCGGAATGACGGAGATAGTGGTTTTAGCTTCTTTGAGCGAGCTGTTCGAGAGCTGTCTGCTTGAGATAATTTTCTTCTGCAGAAATGTATTCTGATGTATTGTGAAGTCCTTCTTTTTGTGCTTGTGCCATAAATTGTTTTGCTTCCTCTTTTTTCTTTTGAATATCGTCGTGGTTCACTTCAGAGCCTTTAACTACCATATCAGCGATAACACGAATACCAGCCTCATCTACTTCATAAATACCAGAGCCAAGTGCGTAGACTTCTTCCTCAGACGTATTTCTACGTATCACCTTGAGAAGACCAGGCTTGGTAACTCCGAGAAC
>JAYSSG010000029.1:0-8322 GCA_043720655.1 Candidatus Altimarinota bacterium | reverse complement strand
TCAGTGCATAGGCGAGGAGCACGCGAGCTTGTTGTCCACCTGAGAGGTCTTTGAGGGCTTTTGTTTTTGCTACTGTGAGATTGACGGCATCGAGGACTTCATCGATTTTTTTATCAAGTTGTTTTTCTTTTTCCACAAAGGCAGTGGCAAAATATTCTTCAATAGAGAGGTGAGTCTGGTCTCGAGGAATGACCTGTCGAGAAATCGCTATCTTGTTTCCTGCGACGATATTTACCTTTCCTGATTCGGGCTTTTCTTCTCGCATGAGGAGTTTAAAAATCGTGGATTTCCCAGCTCCATTTTGGCCCATGATAGTAATCTTGGTATTTTCTCGGACTGTGAAGTTGGCATAATCGAGGATTATTTTTTTCTTATCATTAAACGAGAAACATACGTTGTCGAAACTGACGATGACGTTACCTTTTTCAGCAGCCATAGTAAAACAAAAAGAAGTAGAAGGATTATGGCAGGAGTATATAGAAATACAGAGAAAATCAATGTTCTTATTTTGTTCTTATTTCTCGTCTCAAAACTTTTTTACAACGTAGAGTGACAAATAGTGTAGAGGATTTTTTTTGCTCAATACGATATTTTGTTATAATTTTTCCAGATTTTGATTTTAAATATCTATTTTGTGACTCGCGAAAACATCTCCAAAGACAGTGCTATAAAAAACCTCATTCAAGAGATGTCTATCTCTCGTTCTTTTTATGGTGTGACGTTTACGGGTTATTTACTTGGCTATTTGATGGGATGAATGGGAGTTACTCTTTTGATTCCACTTGCCAACGGTTTATTTCAAAAAGATTACTCATTTATTTTCCAGAATAAAATAGTTATATTTCTGATGCAATATTTTCCTTTTATTGAGCATCTAAGCAATGTACAGATTTTTATATTTTTTGCGGGTGCTATATTTGTTTTGACGTTCTCAAGTCTCACATTAAACTACGTTGTTTCTCTCTATATCTGGAATCAGAAGCAGATGTATTCTCTCCGTTCGACGACATTTCTCCTCCAGAAATATATGTCTCTTGGGACAGGTTTTTTTATCAATAATAAATCGAGTATCCTCCGATCACGACTTGAGTCAATTCCGAGAGATGCTGTCTATTTTGTCGAGCTCACTCAGTCTACTATACAGGGGCTGATGGAGGTGATGGTCGTCTCTGTGATTCTCTTAAATATTAACCCTCGATTTGCTCTTATTTCATTTGGATTTTTCATAGTATCGGCTGGCATATTCCAATATCTCAAATCCTTCATCAATCGTACTACGGTCAATAGAGCAGTGGCAAACATACAATTTAATTCCGTACTGCAGGATATCCTCATGCGGAGTTCTCTTATTACCGCGACGAGCAATCAAGAGAAAGAAAGTCAGTACTTTATGGATGAATATGCGAAGATGACAAAAAAAAGATTTTATTTTGAACAAATCCAAAACCTTATCTATCCATTTTCTATTCTATTTCAGATTGTTGCCGTTCTTGCGATGGTTCTCTTACTCGGGAATACTGTCCTTTTTAATCCTGTCAATAGTGCTTCTGCGGCGCTTGTATTTATTGTATTATTTCATAGGGGTATTATCAAGACGCAGAACCTTGTTATATCGTATTTGCAACGTATTGGTACCAAGAATGCTCTCCTGGCGACTATGCAAAATATATCAGACTTGAAGCCTGCGACTGTCTCTGGTACTACTCATTTTGATACAATTCAAATATGAATTCAGTGTAAAAATCTCTCATTTTTGTATGAGGATACACCTATTTTACAGGATGTTTCTCTCACCATTCCTGCAGATAAGATGACACTTATTACTGGGAAAAATGGAGCTGGAAAATCCACTCTCATCTCTCTTATTCTCAGATTCTACGAATGTTCTCCAAACACACTCTTTATTGATTCTGTCGATATACATGACTTCGATATTCCGTCTCTGAGATCAAAAATAGCCTATGTAGCACAAGACGTCATATTATTCAATGGCACTATTCTCGAGAATATGACGTATGGGTACCAGAAAAAAATCACAGAAAAACGTCTTTCTGAAGTGATAGAACGAGTGGGGCTCACTGAATTTTTTACTACTTTGCCAGAAGGGTTGGAGACAAATATCGGTGATGGTGGGCTGAAATTTTCTGGCTGACAACGCCAGAGGATTGCTATTGCACGAGCCCTCTTGTGTCAACCAGAAATTATTATTTTTGATGAAGCGACCAAATCTATCGATGCACAGACAGATGAGCTTATCATGAATATGCTCGTGAATGACTTCCGAGATACTACCAGAATAGTGGTGACTCACAATGCAGACCACAAGAAATTTGCAGACAATGTCATTGTTTTGGAAAATGGTACGGTCAAAAAAAATCCTTCTTAGTTTTTTAGTACGTCTTGCAAGTTGAATTCCTTTTGTATACTTGTTCTAGAAAAAATGCCCTGATAGTTTAATGGAAGAACATCTCACTCCTAACGAGACGATACAGGTCCGATTCCTGTTCGGGGCACCATGAGAGATGATACAAAGTACAAAAAGAAAAATACAAAGTAATAAGAATGTCTTATTTTTGCTTTTGAAACAAAAATAGGGTAGTATCAGAGTATGAATTTTCATTCTCTCCCCTCTGAAGAAATAATAGCTACTTTTTCCTCATCTACAAAAGGTTTAACAAGTCAGCAAGCGCAAGGTATGCTCAAAAAAGTCGGAAGCAATACGCTCCCACAATGAAAAAAGAGGAGTGTATTTGCGATGATAGGGGAACAACTCAAGTCGACATTGGTATGGGTTTTGATAGCGGCAGCAGTTATTTCGGCTCTTCTTGAGCGCTCCTATATTGATGCTGGTGTGATATTGATTATCGTCTTTCTCAATACGGCTATCGGAGTGATCCAAGAATTTAAAACAGAGAAGACGCTCGAAAATCTTCGGTCACTTCTTACACCTCAGGCTCGTGTCATGCGGGATGGTGAGTTGCGGGTTGTCTCTGCTTCTGATATTGTCCCTGGTGATATTCTCTTGTTGGATGAATGAGAAAGAATTGTCGCCGATGCACGAGTCATAGAATCAGCTGGACTTCGTGTGAATCAGGCTATTCTCACGGGTGAAAGTGTGGCACAGGAGAAAATAAATAAACAAATTGCAGATAACACACCACTTTCTGATAGGTCAAATATTGTTTACCAGGGGACAGCAGTTGCTGCCGGTTCTGGTCGAGCCATCGTAGTCGCAACTGGTGCTAATACCGAACTCGGACATATCTCTGGTATGGTCGAGCAAATCACCGAGGAAATGAATCCTTTCTCTCAGAAATTAGAAGAATTTTCTCGTAAAATTGCTTTTTTTATAGCAGGTATCTGTATCGTGCTGGTATCCATACTTCTCTTGTCAGGAGCCCATGTATCTCACTCTATTCTTATAGCGGTGAGTCTGGCTGTATCCGCTATTCCTGAATGACTTCCTGCCGTAGTAGCCCTCGGACTTGCTCTTGCGACGAAGCGTCTTGTGAAAAAAAATGTCCTCGTACGTAAGCTCCCTGCTTCAGAAACATTGTGACGAGTCACCGTTATCTGTACTGATAAAACTGGGACACTTACGAAATCAGAAATGCAGGTAGTGGATATATTTACTAATGGAATATCATTTTCTCATACAGACCAGATCACGAATGCACAGAGCCTTTTGGAGATGGCTGTCGGTTGCAATAAGGCAGGATATGGTCGTGATACATCAGGAAAAGAACAACTCTTTGGTGATCCGACAGAAATAGGATTACTTCAGTTTGCTGAATCTTTGGGTTGTAAAAAGTCAGAAATAGAAAGGCTTTATTCGATCGTGACAGAATTTCCATTTGATAGTGAACGTAAACGTATGTCTATCGTGAGAAATCATGGAGAATTCATTCGTTCGTATGTCAAAGGGGCACCAGAGAGAATTATGGAACTTGTCACTAATGAGCTTCTCAATTGAGAGATTGTTCTCTTAACACCAGAAAGAAAAAAAGAATTGTATACCGTCTTTACGCAGCATGCATGAGATGGGAAACGAGTTCTTGCTATGGCATATCGAGACTTCCCAAGAATACAAAATACAAAAGACAAAGTACAAAATGGGGAAAAAGATATTTCTGTGGAAGAGGCAGAATCAGAATTGGTCTTTGTAGGATTTACCGCCATGATGGATCCTCCACGCCCAGAGGTATGACCAGCCATTCTCGAATGTCAGGGGGCAGGAATCCGCGTGATCATGATTACAGGGGATTCTGAGCTCACAGCTGGTGCTGTAGGCAAGATGATCGGTCTCTTGGGAGAAACACTCGATGCTACTCAACTCTCTACTCTTAGCGACGAAGAACTCTCTGAAAAACTTATACATATCAGTATATTTTCTCGTATAGCACCTCAGGATAAGCTCCGAATTATCCGTCTGCTCAAAGCACAAGGACATATTGTCGCCATGACTGGCGATGGAGTCAATGATGCACTCGCACTCAAACAATCAGATATTGGTATCGCTATGGGCATCCGTGGAACCGATGTAGCTCGAGATGCTTCTGATATGATTTTACTCGATGATAATTTTGCTTCTATTGTTTCGGGTGTTGAGGAAGGAAGACGTATTTATGATAATACCAAAAAGTTTATCAAATATCTTTTGGCGTGTAACTTTTATGAAGTTTTTCTCGTGGCACTTGCTGTGATTGTTTTCCAAGATGCCCTCGTAGTACCCTTTATTGCTATACAAATTCTCTGGATCAATCTCGTCACTGATAGTTTCCCAGCTCTGGCCCTCTCGACACAAGAAACAGAGCATGATGTGATGAAACGAAAGCCAATTGATGAGAGCTTACTCGCTGGAATTTGAGGATTTATTGTTATCTCAGGACTTATCTGAGTGGTTGTGGTGGGGGCAGTATTTCTTCTCTTTTACAAGGAAAATATCCACCTTGCGCAAACTCTTGCCGTAGCAACCTCTGTTATTTATCAAATGCTTCGGTCGCTTGGCTGTGGTCGCTTGGGAGCATTTAATCTCTGAGTCAATAAATGGCTTTTTGGCGCAGTCGCTTTTTCTCTTGTTCTCCATTTTAGTCTTCTCTCTTCTCCATTTGCCGTACACTTTGGGTTTGTACCACTTTCATCCCTGACATTCTATCATATCTTACTTATAGTAGGTCTTCCCCTGATTGGATACGTTCTTGGAGAAATCAGCAAATGACACAATAAAAATTAAAGCAAGCTAATCAAGGTGTATTTTTCTTGGGACTGCTTGTCGAGATATATATCTTCTATTTTTCCTGAGAAAAAACTTATCTGAAGAACTCCTCGTGCTGTATAAATATTAATAGTGTCTCACTGTCGAAAATAGGTACCGATTTCATCGCTCATTTTTTTGGTTTCGTAGCCATTATTTGTGAGCCATTCGATAAGCTGTTTTTCACTGTATTCTCCATCTTTTTCTAAAACCAAAATTCCCATAGTCTTATTTGTATTCTTTGGAAGATTGAGTGCTGTGTGAGTGGTGTATATTCCGACTGTTTCTGGATAATGGAGTGTTCTCAATATATCATTGTGAGAGGTGATAATTTGATACTCTTTTGGTTCTCATTTTTTGAGAGAGGTGAGGGCATCAAGGGTATTTTTTAATTTAAGAGCCTCTGCATCAGATTCGACGATGATATTCTTGGTACCTTCAAAGACTTCTTGCTGGAGCAAAAATGCCTGGATAAGTGGATGAGATGGAGCAATATATTTAGGCATTATCGATTGATAGTACGATGAAGTTCTTTGAGAGCACCTCGTTCGATATCGCGTTTTTTGAGAGTTTCTCTTTTGTCGTATTGTTTCTTTCCTTTCGCAAGGGCGACGGATACTTTTATGAGATTTCCTTTTAAATATACACGAGCAGGAATAAGTGTCATACCAGCTTCATGTGTTTTTTGTTCGAGGCGGAGAATAGTATTTTTTCGCAAAAAGAGCTTTCGTTCACGTTTCACTCAAATGTCACCTTCGGGACTAAACTTATAGGGGCTCACGTGCATACCGACGATTTTTATTTCTCCCGAGCGAATTAGGATATGTGCTCCTTTGAGTTGGCAGGAGCCTTGACGAATGCTTTTTACTTCCCATCAGAAGAGCTCAATACCCGCCTCATGCTCTTCAATGATTTCGTAGTCATGAAAAGCTTTTCGATTGGTGATGTCAACGCGAGGTTTAGAGTCCATGGGTGTGTTGTTTTTCTTGTGCTCATTCTATGATTTTTTGGAGAGTATCCAAAGAAAAATCTGGCCAGAGGGTTTCAGTAAAGTGTATTTCGGTTTCTCGACCCATAAATGCTCCACTCGTTCGCTGTCATTTCTTTGCTCCTGTACGGACAAGAATGTCAGGATCCCGCATTCCATGAGCGTACCCGCCCTCAGTACGAATCAATTTTTCTATCTCTTTTGGGTCTTCTATTTCTGGATATTTTGCTACAACTTCTCGTGTCGCTCGAATAAGGTCGTAGTCACGATCATAGCCGAGTCAAAATCCGAGCCGTCTCCGTTCGATAAATTGTTTGGTATCTTCCTCGAGCCTGTGAATCGTCTTTTGTATATCTTCTGGTAGGAGATGGGTTTCTCCGAGAGCGAGAAAGGCGATTTGATTTTTTATGAGGCTTTTTTTCATTGTCTCAAAATAATGCTTGAGAAGGAAAAATATCCCATCAAGTTCAACCTGGTCTCTCTCGAGATTTGAGCGAGAAAGGCACCAAAAAACACACTCATCTACTTCAGTATTAGCATTGAGCCATTGAGTAATCTCTTTGATTTTATCTGCTCCAGCCGTGTGTCCTTGGAGTGTATTTTTATTTTTTTCTTGTGCCCAGCGACGATTTCCATCTGGGACGAATGAGAGTGAGAGAGCCATTAGAAACGATTATCGATAAACCGTTGGAGTATAATGCTCGCTGCGATATCGTCAAGATGGTCTTCTGATCCGAGCTTTCCGAGTGACTCTT
Organism: Candidatus Altimarinota bacterium; assembly: GCA_043720655.1. Taxonomy (GTDB): domain Bacteria; phylum Patescibacteriota; class Gracilibacteria; order BD1-5; family JAGOOR01; genus JAGOOR01. The sequence goes on along the minus strand of JAYSSG010000029.1, from coordinate 1,325 downwards.
GTGCTTCAAAAGTCGTAAGGTCTTCGTCCTGAATGAGAACCTCCATATCTGGTACTGTTTTTTTGATTCGTGCAATCGCTTTTTCAAACATTTTCTTTTGTTTTCCGTACGCGTCATACCCTATAGCCTCGCCGATAACGATGGTTTTAATTTTTTTCTTCTCCACGAGCTCAGGAAGTGTCTCAAAAAAATCTTCGTGCTCAAAAACACCGTAGGGGAGAGCGATGCCTATTTGTGAGATAGCTACTCAGATATTTGTGGTTCAATAGTCGATTCAGAGGTACATAAAGGTTTACTGTGTTTATAAGTTGATGCGTTTATGGGTTGGTATCCGAACTAACAAAATCCTTCATTTTGTATTTTTCTCTTTGTACTTTGTATTAATGCAACTCCAACACCATCTGAGCATAGGCATCTGGTGCGAGGTCGAGATAGATGGTATATTTTCACGCTTTTTTAATGGTTTTTTCATCAATGCGAATCATTTCAGGGAGCAGAGCGATATGAAATTTCTCACGAATCTTTCCTGCTATCCATTCAGAATTGACGGCTTCTGATACTTTTCACTGGTCGTGTATCATGTGGACAACGAGGGTTTTCTCGTGGAGTTTCTTGGTAATCTCAAATCGATTGACATAAATCTTTGCCTTTTTCTCATCTTTGCTTGGTTGCGCTTTGTATTCTTTGGCAATTCCTTCTGGAAAGAGCTTATTCTGAGCATAGGTCAGAGAGACTTCTTTTACCTCACCCTGCTTGCCGATATTGGCAGTAGTTCGGACGATTTCAACGGTGATTTTTCAGCTTCCAGACATATTGATTTAATTAAGAATTGCTTTAATTCGTCTCACGCCTGCTGAAGATGCTTCTTCTTTTTGGATTTTAAATGTTCCCATGGTTGAAGATTCTTCGATATGAGGACCTCCACAGAGTTCTTCACTATAGACTGTTCCGTTGTCTCCGACCATCGTGTAGACTTTGACAATATCTGGATACTTTTCCCAAAAAGCTCAGAGAACTCCTCGTGCTTTTGCGGATTCTTTTGGTTCTTCGTTCATTGTCACTGTGACGTGAGAAGTGAGAGCGCTATTCACGAATTCTTCGACAGATGCAATCTGTTCTGGTGTCATTTTCTCAGGATGCGTGAAGTCAAAACGGAGTCGCTCTGGTGTGATATTTGAACCTGCTTGCATGACGTGATTGCCAAGGACCTTTCGGAGACCAGCCAGCATGAGGTGACATGCAGTATGGAGCTGAATAGTTATCTCACTGTGATCAGCGAGTCACCCCTTAAACATACCAGCAGAGGCAGTTCTTGAGAGATCTTG
>JAYSSG010000028.1:0-8335 GCA_043720655.1 Candidatus Altimarinota bacterium | reverse complement strand
CCAAAACAGCTGAGCTTATCGTCCGCTTGAGAGAATACAAAGACAAAAAAGCAGCTTTGAACTACAAGAGTAATGGATGTGCTGTGAATGGAAATCTCGGAACAAAAAATACTCTCACTATCAACGGAAAACTCAGGGAATACAATCTCTACGTACCAAGTAACTATTCTCATGATAAACAATATGGTCTCATAATCGGTGTTCACGGACGGACAAATAGCAAAGATCAAGTACAGGCATATATGGGATTACAAGGTCGTTCACAGGATGATTTCATTGTCGCCTATCCTGCAGCACTCAAGAGCGGTTCAAGTTTCTCTTGGAGTGAAAAAGATAATCTCACATTCTTTGATTCTATACTTCTCGAAGTGTCTGATAACTATTGCGTCAATCGTGATGATATCTTCATCGTGGGACATTCACTCGGTGGATGGTTTACTCAGAAGCTCGCTTGTCTCCGAGGAGACCTCGTGAAAGGTATGGTAGCAGTGTGATCCGGAGGGTACAATGGTGACTGCACAGGTCCTGTAACGACTCTCTTATATCAAAATGTGAATGATTATCTCTCATCGTACGCTTCTGGGAAAAGTGCTGAGCAAATTCGTCTCACTGTGAACCAGTGTGAAGATGTCTCTGAGACGGTTGTAGTGTGACCACTGACGTGTACTAAATATGCGAGCTGTTCTCTTGGTAATTCTGTCGTGTGGTGTGAGGGGTATACTGGTTATCGCAATGATCCCCATAGCTGGCCAACGAGTGGAGGAATAGATATTATCAATTTTTTAAAGAAGTTACAATAAGATAATTGTTGTAAAAATATTTTTTGGTCTATGCTTATCATAAGAGGTAAGACTCTTATGTATTTCTTTAATTTTTTTCTATGACAAAATACTGGTTCAAACCAAAGAGCTACGGATATGGCATGACTCCTATTTCTTGGGAATGATGGCTTGTGACACTCCTTTTTGTAGGAATTATTGCTTTGGCGGCTTATTCAAATGAGATGTTTCTCTATCCAACACAAGAGCAACTCGTTGCTTTCCTTATTGATACAGGAATACTGACTTGTTTGTTTTTGATCTTATGTAGAGATAAAACTAATGGGAAAATTAAATGGAATTGGGGAGCAAAAGGGAAGTGGTTCTAGTCTTTTTTTCCTTCCTTATTTTTTTCTGATCGAGACATAAAGGCGCGTCCACACGATGTGCCTTTATTATTATTTCTACACCTTCTTGGTGGCGGAGTGTCGAGATCAGTCGCTTCAAATAGTTCATTATCTCCATCTTTTTTTATCTTGCCTATGAAGAGTATCGGTTGGTTTTTTTTCAGGTTTTTTTGTGATTCTTTGCACAGTTCGTTGTTACAATGAAGAGAAACTTTCCATGTTTTTTCATCAGGACTCTCAATAACATACCCATCATCACTGATAGATTCTATTTTTCATGGCAGAATACCTGACCCCGGAAGCGGTATTCATTTCTGGAAGTCAGCCCGCATCCGTGCATAGGGAGGTACGAAACGTTGTATTTGTTTTTCTCAAAAAGTATTTATTTTTGTACGATGGAGTGCGTATCCTCCACTGAAAGAACCCAGAATCAGTATTCATACTATCCAAACAGTTGAAATACGATACCCCCCTTCCGTTTTATGAAAAACAAAATAGGCAATCAATATACATATGATTGATCCAAAGCCCCAAAGAAAAGGTAGATAGGGGAGGAGTCTCATTGAGCCAGGAAGAGGCATCCAATTCATATAATGCCGTTCTGGCATACCCATCTCAAGAAATAAGAGGGATACTCCGATAATTCAGATACACAGAGTCAGTCAAAAGCATCCCCAGAGGAGTGTATGCATTCCAATAAAATACCACTTTGACGTAGGAGTGATTTTCTTCGCACGTATAGCATCGAGGATGGAGTTACTGAGCTTGGACATAGTGGAAAAGGTGAGAAAATTGTGGTTCTGTAGCGAGAGCAAAAAACTGTTTCTTGGCTCGGTTGATGAGGGTTCCGACAGTGCCTATCGGTATTTGTAGGATATCACTGATTTCTTCATAACTCTTATCTTCTATAAATGCGAGAACAATAACGGTCTTATATTTCTCTGGTAATCATCCGATGATGGTCTGTACAGCTTGTCGTGTCTCATATGTTGCAATAGTATGTAGGATATTTTCATCACTGGCTATTTTTTGTATGAGAGACTGACTTTCTTCGTCTTCTATATCGAGACTTGTATGATTTTTTTTGCTATTCTTGCGTAGATAATCGACACAGAGATTGTGAGCAATACGATAGATCCAGCTCGAGAATTTGAGTTTTGGATTATATCCATGGAGACTCTGATAGGACTTGATAAAAACTTCTTGGGTGATATCTTCACATATTTCATGTTCATCACCTACCATGCGACGGACATATCGGCTAATAGGTACTTCGAACCTGTCGACGATATCTGCATAATTATCAGGATTTTTGAAGGTTGCACTGACGAGGTCGTTGTCGGTCATGGGAGAAAGGGGCATGCAGAGAGTATATCTATATAGTACGAAATGTGGAGTATTTTCTTTCAAAAAGCCCCTCCATTGAGGAGGGACTTTAAAAGAAATATAGGACTAATTATTAATCGTCCTGATTCATATTCTTTTCCCCTCTCTCTTTTTCCATTTTCTTCATATCGTTTCCATGCCCCATCATAAAGAGTCCTTTCCCGAGTTCTTTCTCAGGAAGGGTACCATCTTTCTTATATTGGGCTACCATTTTATCAAAATGTTTTTTCATTTTGGCTGCATCTGGTGCTGAGTCACTCATTCATGGCATATCTGGATTGAGCGTTTGAAGAGCAATTTTGAGATCTGCATAAGCTTTTTGAAATGCTGCAAAGTTATTGTTTTTGATAGCATTTTGAATAGCTATTTGTGCTGTGGTATGAGCTGCTTTGATAGCTATCATATTTTTGAATTCTGCTTCAGTGGGAATCTCTGCGATTTTTGCATTTCTAAATGCTGTATAATCTCCTGTCTCAATAGCTTTTTCTACAGCAGTATTTCGGCTTTCTTTTGCAACAACTTTTGCAAATTGAGCTTCAGTGATTTTTGCTTTTATAGCATCGGGGAGGCTCGCATAGTTGTTGGTTGCGATAGCTGTCTTGAGGACAGAAAAGTCCGCTTTACTTGGGAGGTTATTTTTTACGCCAGCAAATGTGAGAGTGGTAAGAGCGATGGCAGCAAAAGCTGCTCCAGTAGTGAGAAGAGTCTTATTCATAGGAACAAGTAAAGAAATAAAGTATCAAGACAAAAAAGAAGAAAAGGAAGTGTGGATGTGCAGTGTGATCAAAAAATGATGGCAAACAAACTGCGAACTCCAGAAAAATGTATATACTTTTTTGCCTCTATAGAGTAATACGCAGAGAATCTTTTTTTCTTTCAAAAAACTTGTACTCACTCAAAAAGTCCTATAATAAGAAGTATATGGCTATCCAAAATCTCCCCATTATTGACCACGTAGAAGAGCTAAAAGCACAAAAGCGCTATACTGAAGCTAGGCAGATGCTCGAGGGGGCTATAGCACGATATAATGACCGATATGAGCTCTATGAAGAACTCGCTGATGTCTATATCTATGAGGGGGCCTATGACAAAGCCACATTGGCTCTTGATTATGCAGAAACACTCGAAAAAAATTCTTCAACAGGTCTCTATCTTCGAGGGTATATGGCTCTTATAAACAATGATTTCTCGACGGCTATATCATTTCTTGAGCGATCTAATATCACTTCACCAAACAACCCAGAAGTTCTGCGAAATCTCGGATGGGCGTATACCATGATGGGGGATATCAAAAAAGGTATTATCCTCCTCCAAAGAGCCCTCAATATCGCTCCAGAAGATGAGCTCATTATGGAAGATCTCTGAGTTGCTCTCCTCACACAATGAAATATCCAAGAAGCTCGGAAGTATCTCGTACAAATAGGAAGAGAAGATCATATCACAAATATGGGTTTTTCTCTATAGACTGTTTCTGCTCAAAGTAGTGATCTAATATTGTTGTAATGTTTCATACCAATTTTCTCCAAGACAATCAATCATATCTGGTAGCTGATTATGACCTCTCATCACTGACGGTCGGTGTTTTGATTTTTGAAAAAAGAAAGCCAAAATTGATTTACAGTGTTCGGACTTTCTTTGCTCCTCATGAGCGAGGCTTTCATCCTCATCTTTTTGAGAGAAATTTCAAACAGGCTTACGATCAACTCGTAGAAAAAGTATCTGAAATGCCCAAAGAAGTATGTGTATTCCTAGATCATGGAGATACGGTAGCCACGTCTGTGAGCTATACATTTCCACGTTCTCATACTTCTGACCCTGTGGATGTTTCTGAGATTAATACCTATGCCCGCGAGTTACTCAAACAAGCCGATCATCAAACAAAAAAAATATGGACAGATGATATGGGATATTTTGAGCATGATAGACGACTTCTCTCGCTTTTTTTGACCCACCTGGCTCTCGACAAAAAACACCACCTTTTTCCTATTTGAAAAGTCGCTTCCCATGTGACACTTGGATGTCTCTTTTTTTATGGAAACAAATTTCTCATAGATGGTATTCGTAGAAGTATTGAGCTGTGTGGATGTACATTGCTTACGTGCGTTCCTTTGTCCGTGGTATTTCTCAATCATCTCTGTACACAAAAGACATTTCAAGAGAATCATCTTCATCTTCATGTCGGGTATGACACGACATCAGCCCTCCTTCATATCGGTAAAAAAGTTCACGAGATTCAGTCTATACCTTTTGGCTGGAAGACACTTGATGAATATCTGACGCCGTATCTTTCTCCTCTGGAGCGAGAATCTCTCCTGATGAAGGATGATGATGGAGAACTTCAAAAATACAGTGAGTACGCACAATATTCACATCTTCTTGAATCTTCGCTTCAGGTTCTTTTTGAGCGATTTTGACTCCACTGGAGCTTTTCTCATATTTCACTTTCAAGTCAGGGACCACTTCATCTCATACATGCAATGGTTCGTGAGAGCAAGCTCTCTCCCTGGATACAAAAAAATGCGACTTTTGCTCGACTCCAAGTGGATCCTGTAAATCATTGGTTGCATTATTGTGATACGCTTGATCCACTTTTCTCGGTTCATCCACATCCACTCCTTGCCCTGGTGCGCTCTGTATTTACCCCAACACATGAAGATATTTAATTGGTCACATCCGAATGAATTTTCGGCACTCATCGAATCTCTCTCTCATACTGACGAGGAAGATGATATTGTCGTACAAATGAGCCGAAAGAGTCATGCGGGTTGGTATCATATTGCTTTGATCGCAAGGCTTTTTTCTCGGAGACATATTATTTTTATTTGTCGTGATCAGCGCCTTCGGTTTCTCTTAAAACAATATGGATTTGTATCCCATGTGTCGATGCAGAGTATTTCTGATATTATTCCAGAAGGAGCTCATATTATTCAAGAAAACCTCTGACCACTTGAGTATGTACGCTTTTGTATTCTTCGTTTTTTGGGAAGAAGTGTCTCATGGTTTAAAGAAAATACTCCTAAGAAAAAGCTCGATATTTTCACTGTAAGGCACTCTTCATGGTATGTCCTTGTGCTTGGTATTATAGTGGTTTTGCTCTTGATTATCGGCATAGTGAGTCTCACGAGTCCCCATGCGACGATTATGATAAATCCTCAGATAACTCTTCAGAATGCCATTGGAAACATAGTATTTATGTCTGAAGATGCTATCACCGCTGATACGCAGGTGCCTCTCAGGAAACAGATTCTTCCATTTGAAGCTCAAAAAAAATATACTGTTTCTACGTATGATGCGACCAAAGTACACCGAGCTTCTGGTAAAATTAGCATCACAAATACTCGTTCAGAATCACTGAGATTGAAGCCTCAAACACGGGTTGCTTTTGAAGATGTGGTCTATAGGACATCTAGTTGGATAGAGGTTCCAGCGGCACAGGATTCTACTCCAGGGGAATTCACGGTAACGGTCGTAGCTGACGCATTGAGCTCCACTGGGCCTGTCGGAGCAAAAGCAAATATCCCCGCAAATACATCGATGACTTTCCCAGGGCTTACTCCCGATATCCATGAGGGCGTTGTAGTGAAAAGTTTAGAAGACTTCAAAGGAGGGGAAGATACATTTTTCCCACTTATGACCGAGGACGAGAAAAAACGTCTGGAGGCGCTCTTCCGTGAACATTTCTTGGCAGAAGCACAGGCAAGTATTCAAAGAAACTTCAATCAAGGTGCTGATTTTATCCCTGTTCCTCTCCCCGAGGCAATTATTCCGTTTGAAATAACAGTGGAATCAGATCAGACTGTTGGCTCTACTGCATCTGAAGTGACCTTCACGGGCAAGGGTGATTTTCTCCTGTATCTCTACGATAAAAACCATCTCAGAAAGATACTGATAAAACTCGCACAATCACATCTTCTTCGATGAGTGGAATCATTTACTGATACTTTCAAGCCACCAGTTATCGTCTCAGTACTCTCACGTTCGAAAGACCCTGACCCATTTTCAATCAAAGCAACAGCACAAATAGAGATCCAAGTACTCTATGATTTCGAGAGCACAGCTGGGAAGAAAACAATTCAGAACATACTTTCTGATTTACTTTGAGCTGAGACAGAACGTGTAGAAAAGACACTTCTCAATCATCCCTATATCAAAGATGTCCATATCCGTCTGACGCCTTTTTGGTCTAGAAAACTTCCAAGTACTCTAGATAGTATCGATATTCATGTGGAGAAATAATACTTAATTCCCCGCAGTAATAGTCTTTTCTTCGAAGTAACTACTGAGAATCTGTATACCGACATGCTCTGATCCAGCGAAGAAGAGCCCTTGTCCTACGGGTGAGTTGAGGAGGATATATTTTTCTTGTTCTGTGAGCTTAAAGACCGTTTGCATCGCATCAATAGAAGCAGGTGATTGTTTCAAGAGTATCTGAAGTGATGAGTTGGTGACAATAGCTTTCCCGTGTTCATTGTTGACGAAATCTTCCACATCTTGTGTAATAGTTGTGACACCGAGGTGGTATTTTCGAGCTCGTTTGACGAGTCCATGGAGGAATTTGCCACTATCCTCATATTGCATGATATTCCAAGCCTCATCCACCACAAGGATTCGCTTACGATTTGATGAACGAACGACATTCCAAATATAGGAGAGGATAATATACATAGCGATAGGACGGAGTTGCTCATCGAGGTCACGAACTGAGTAGACTTGAAGTCCTTCTCAGAGTTTTACATTTGTTGGATGAGTGAAGAGTCCTCCAAACACGCCACTGACATATTTTTCGAGTCGTTGAGCGATTTCATTGCCTCCTTCCATCGTTTCTACGACAGAGAGGAGATCTGACATCACGGGGATTTCTTTCCCTATGATATCATCATCTTCAAATGTGATACCCTTGAGACTGTAAGTGATGACAATAGCTTTTTCAAGAATAGCTTCTTCTGTAGCAGTTACTTTCCCAAGCATAAGTTTGAAGAGTCCTATGAGGTTGATAATACCTCATCGAAGGAGATCACCAGGATGGCTCTCGTAATCTTTGAAAGGAAGAGGGAGGTCAAAAGGATTGATTCGTTGTGTCGCATTGATACTGACATTGAGGTAGCTTCCACCGACAGTGTCGACGAGATTTTTGTATTCGTTTTCTGGATCGATGACGATGACATCGTGACCGAGCATGAGAGAACGGAGTATTTCGAGTTTTACAGCAAACGATTTACCTCCTCATGACTTCGCGAGGACGACCATATTGGCATTTTCTGTACGAAAACGGTCATAGATAATAAGGGAATTATTGTGAGTATTGATACCATAGAGCACTCCTTCATCTTGAGAGAGCGTTGCAGAAGTAAATGGAAAGGCTGTTGAGAGACCACGAGTGGAGATATTTCGATAGACTGAGACTTCGTCTCGACAAAATGGACCAGTAGCGGTATATCCCTGTTCTGCTCGCAGAAGTGCTGGTTTTGTGAGTATATTCCTTCCGTGGAGCATATTCTGGATATCATTGCTTACTTTGAGGAGCTTATCTCGATCATCCGCGTAGAGAGTGACATAGATGGAAAAATGGAAGTATTTCTCAGATCCACGCGTGAGAAGTGCTCTGAGTTCGTCAACATCCTGAAGCTGAGCATCTATATAGGGATCACTGGTGAGTCCTCTCTCTTGATTGAGATACTTTTCAGATTGGAGCTCTGTGAGACGGCGACGGAGGTATTTCTGTATTTTTTGAGAATCAGTAGGGTAGATAAAGAGAGAGACATCAAACTTTGCATCCCAGTTAAT
>JAYSSG010000027.1:0-3590 GCA_043720655.1 Candidatus Altimarinota bacterium | reverse complement strand
TGCTGTCGTTTCAGGAATTTGAATATCTTCTTCTGGAAAATAGGATGTGTTCATACAATGAGAATAAAAATAGGTTTGTGGATTATAGATATTTTGGTCGTATGTCAAAAATATCGCTACATCAATATCATCCGCACTCCCTCCACACCAGCCGAGAAGTCAGACACGATGGTCTGCCCAGTCATAGGGTGTGTACAGAAGAGCATCATCAGAAGAATTGAGAGAACGATACTAGTGAGAAGAAGTCACTGGAGCAGTGGCGCAAAAAACCATGGAGAGGAACTCTTGGCGTCATATCTATAGAGTGTTTTTTGTCTATGAGAGACAGGGTGAGGACGTATTGGGTTTGAGTAAGACGACGAAAGAGAGTTCATAAAAGGTAAATAGTAAAATAAAGGGTGCTTCATATTCCCCGACAGAGCTAAAAGAGCTCCTGTCTGTGCATGCGCGAGATGGGGGGTATATGATGAGTGGTGGTGTGTTTTTACTGTGGCGGAGAAACTGAACTATAGAGCGTATGTTTTTTTATATGTATTTGGATTTCGAACGTGAAGTGATGAGTATAAATGAGAGGTTTTAGGTGCATAATATGGTAGATAAAAGAAGTATTCCAGTGTTCCACATTTAACTGTGGGCGGATATTATACAGATTATTTATATTTGTCAAATCTATTTATTATTCTCTTCTCTATTTTCCATTTTGTATTCTCTTCTGTGTCTCTATAATGTCTCACATATGGAATTCCCAAAAATTTATACCCCTTCTCTCTTTGAAGATTCTCTCGCAAAAATGTGGGAAGAAAACGGTTGCTACGCGCCTCAGACGTCTCGGACGGGTGAAACTTTTTATATCCCTCTCCCACCTCCAAATGTCACCGGTGTGCTCCATACGGGTCATGCGCTGATGCTGGCAGTAGAGGATGTCATGGTGCGCTATCATCGTATGAAGGGTGATGAAACGCTTTGGGTACCTGGTACAGATCACGCGGGTATTTCGACGCAAAATGTCGTCGCAAAGAATCTACAAAAAGAAGGGATTCATCGAGAAGATCTCGGACGAGAAAAATTTCTCGAAAAGGTCTGGGAATGGAAAGAAAATTCTCAGAAAACGATTACCAATCAAATGCGTCAAATGGGAGCAAGTGTGAGCTGGGATCACGAACGTTTCACACTAGATAAAGAAAATAATGACCTTGTGACAAAAACTTTCATCAAACTCTACAATGAAGGACTTATCTATCGGGGAGAATATATGGTGAACTATTGTCCAAAAGATAAGACTGTTATTTCAAAATCAGAAATTGAATACCGAGATGAGCCGGGGTTCCTCTATGAAATCGCCTACTTCGTCCATGGTATTGATAAAGAGCTCATCATCGCAACGACTCGACCAGAGACACTCCTCGGCGATCAGGCTGTCGCAGTCAATCCTCGTGATAAGCGCTACAAAAAGCTTATTGGACATGAAGTGATACTCCCCTTCGTCAACAAACGAATTCCCATTATCGCTGATGAAATGGTGGATATGGAATTTGGAACTGGTGTCGTAAAGATCACTCCAGCACATGATCCTGCTGACTTTGAAACAGCAAAACGTCACGGACTCCCCGTCGATTATCGTGTGATTGATAATGAAGGTGTCATGATGGATAATACTGGTATCTTTGCAGGGAAAAAAGACACTGAAGCACGTGAAATCATCGTCAATATGCTCCGGGGGAAAGGAAATCTTATCAAAGTTTCTCCACATATCTCTCCTGTTGGATATTCTGAGCGTGGTGGGGTCCGAGTCCAGACCATCGTCTCTACTCAGTGGTTTGTCGATAGCAAAAAAATGTCAGAGAAAGTCATGGCTGGCTACAAAAATGAAGACTTTGAGATTATTCCTAGTCGTTATGAATCAATATTTGAAGGACTCCTCGATAATCTCCACGAATGGTGTATCAGTCGTCAGCTGTGGTGGGGACATCAGATACCAGCCTATTACCATGCAGAAACAGGAGACTTATTGGGTGTAACTGAAGATCCTAAGGCCCTTGAGAAACAATATGGCAAAGATATGGTTGTGCGTGATGGTGATGTCTTGGATACATGGTTTAGCTCTGCTCTCTGGCCTTTTTCTGTCCTTGATTGGAATTTTGAAAATCCTGGAAAACTCTTTGAAAAATACTATCCAGCCAATGTACTCGAAACTGGGCATGATATTCTCCTCTTCTGGGTCGTGAGAATGCTTCTTTTTGGATACGGTCTCACCGACCAGACACCGTTTAAAAAAGTATACCTCCATGGTCTCGTCACAGATGATCAAGGTCGTAAATTTAGCAAATCACTCGGAAATGGTGTGGATCCACTCGAGCTTATCAAAGAATTCTCCGCTGACGCACTTCGTCTCGCACTCGTCATCGGAAACACTCCAGGAAATAATCTCCGATTCAGTCGTGATGTCGTAAAAAATAATCAGATTTTCCTCAATAAACTCTGGAATGTCGCACGATTTGTCTGGATGAATGTCGGCGAGGAAGGAGAAATGGACGTGCAAAAACTCGAAAAAACGCTCACAAAAAACTGGAGTAAACTGCTCGATTATGAGCGATGGATTCTCACTCGTCTCAAATACACTCGTGATGATGTCACAGAAGGTATGGAAGAGGATAATTTCTCTGCCATGGGTGAGAAACTCGTCTCATTCACTCGTGATGAATTCGCAGACTATGCTATCGAATGTTTCAAGCTCGTCAAGAAAGAAAGTATCTACGGCAAAGAAGTGATGATGTATACGCTTCTCACTCTTCTCAAACTCTGGCACCCCTATATCCCATTTATCACCGAAGCTCTCACACAAAGCATCACAGGCAACCTCGAGAAACCAAAAGAGTTCCTGATGACCTCAGAATGGCCTACCTGTGACTACCCTCTCGACCGAGAGAGCGAGGAATCTATCAAGTCTGTTTTTGATGTAGTAACCGCTATCCGCGTTATTCGTGGAGAACGTCGCATCAAACCATGAGACCTCGTAGATATCGTCCTCTATGTCAATCCTCGTGATCGTGTGGTACTTGAGAAAAATACAAAACTCATCAGTGGTCTCGGAAAAGCACACAATATTTCATTTACACTCAGCAAGGATTCACTTGAACGAGAGAAATATACCTACGGTATCGCAGGAGAAGTCGAAATATTTGTCGATACCAGTATCTGTAATCATGATGATGATATCGAACGTCTTCAGAAATTGATTGCTGAAAAAGAAGACTACGTAAGAATGCTTGAAATCAAACTTATGGACCAGAGCTTCGTCGGGAAAGCACCAGAAAATGTCATCCGACTTACACAAGAGAAAAAAGAAGTCACCCTCCGACAAATCGAGAAAGCAAAGGAAGAATTGGAGCAGTATAAGGCATAGAAATACCCTATGAGTACGTTTTAAAGGATAATATTTTCTGTTTTATTATTTTTTGAGACATACAGGGTATGATACTTTTTATTCTAACTTTTTATCCACTACTTTGGAAAGCCCTATCATATCAAAGATATATTGAGTTTTTGGGTGAACACGATCAAAGGAGATAGTCTTTCACAGACGGTGTGTC
>JAYSSG010000026.1:0-1585 GCA_043720655.1 Candidatus Altimarinota bacterium | reverse complement strand
CCTATTTATGCTTCTTCTCCTACAAACTGGCATGAGAATATTATTAAGTGTATGTCAGCTCTTAAGGGAAAGTATATTGGGAATTATAGTTCTTTTAGGCTTAATGAAGCTGATTTGCTCAATTATGAGAAAGCTGGTTTCAAGAGAACTATTGAAGTAAAAATTGATGATAGTGTAAAATAGAGAATATTACTAAAAAAATACCATAATGAAACAATGAAAAAACATATGGAATATTTTTTGAAAAGAGATTTCCATGCAGTGAAATAAAAAATCAAAATATAAACTTATATGACTTGCAAGTATGTGATTGATTTTGTTTTTTTTGTCGAACCACACATCAGTATCTGAAAAATATATCTCTTTCTTGAGAAGTAATGTTTCCTTCTATAATCTAGATTTACCCCTCCAGCAAGACATAGTCTCACTCCTTCCTGACATGCAAATTTTGACGTTCTTTCAAGAGCAATCTGAAGAGCTCGATGCATTGGGTGCATCAAGAGCGCATTTTGCCACGATAGAGTCAGACCTCATGGGATATACAGGTGAAACTATCAAAAAGAAAGAAATTCAGGAAGAGTCCCTTAAAAAGCTTCGCAGCCTCCAGGGCAGTATCAAAAATAGTCAGGACACTACGAAGCGAGAAATAGAAAAACTCAAAAATACTATCGATAATTCAGAAAAAGAGGTACGTGTTTTGGAGAGAAAGAAACAAGAAACTCAAGCCTTACTCAAGAAGTTTTATCAAAAGAAATATATCTATGATACGTATCAGGACGAGAATGTGAACTTTATGACTCTTTTAATGAGGAAGTCATTTGGTACTTCTATTCAGGATTCTGAAGTTATGAAAACTATGCAGCTCTTCTCCTATAATCTTTTGATTCTACAAAAAGATACTCAGGAAGAAATCAATAAAACTCTCAAAGTTATTGAGTCACAAAAGGAAACAAGAATCCGTATGTTTATAAATTTAGAAAAATATGGTTCTGAGCTTACCGCTACAGAAAATCTAGAATCAGAGCTTCTCGGAAAAACTGTCTCCAAGCAATGAGCCATAGAAAACACGCTCGAAAGTAGTCAAAAACATAACACAACCTTGACACAAAAATTCGCACAAAAATTCGCACAATATGAAACAGGTATCAAAAAATATAGTGAACAATATAATTGCTGAGTAAAAAAATCAGATATTTGCGATTGGATCCAGGGGTATCTACAAGCAGAGAAAGCTCTTAGGTTACAAGATTCTAGAATCACGCCATCCATATTTCCTCTTTCGATACAAGATGGTTTTGGCTTTCACTTCCGAGATCAAGCGCATTATGACCTCTACCAAAAACATCATTCTGGACTCGATATTATCGCCAAGGAAGATACTTCTATTACTGCACTTAACGATGGGTATATATTAGCACAAAGGGATTGAAATGAAACTATACCATGACTGATGATCATCAAACACCGTGACTGATATATCTCCCTGTACCGCAACATCCGTCCAAAGAAGGACATCCAACTCTTTAGTATGGTAAAGAAATGAGATACTCTTGGAACAGTAGGTGCGTTTGTCGAGCATAGTGAA
>JAYSSG010000025.1:0-8618 GCA_043720655.1 Candidatus Altimarinota bacterium | reverse complement strand
TCCCAATCCAGGGAATATACCCAATCCATATGGCAAACCTTTCAGAGATGCTGCTCACTAAAAGTGTCAGAATCCCACTATACATCAGTAGGGGTATGACAGGCGCTGCCAACATGTTTGCAAGAGGTCCAATGAGTGAAAAGGTACCAAAATAAAATATTGTAATGGGGAGTGTTCACGCTGTCGCAGCAAGAGTGAGAGCACTTGCTTCTGCGAAAAAACTTCAGAGAAACCTGAGTTTCTCGGCGAGATATTTTCACCACACAATAATACAGATAACTGAGAGAAAAGAGAGCTGTAGTCCGATATCATAGACAATGGAAAGAGGACTCCAAAATGCAATCAAAGTGGCGACTATGATCGGGAGTATCAGTCCGGGAAAACGATGTCACCAGAGACTTGCTGTATAGCCAATAGTACCCATCAGTGCCGCACGCCACACCGGCATATCACCGCCGACAATGATCGTAAATCCAAAAATACTCACAGCGATAATACTGATTCGTACCAATATCGGTAAGCTTCGAATAAAAAGCGAAATAAATATGATCAGCATCATAATATTTCCTCCACTCACTACCATCAGATGCATCAGTCCTGATGCTTTGAGGTGCTCTTTGAGCTCGGGACTCATCGCACTTCTTTGTCAGAGCAAGATGCCTGAAAGAATCGAGTATCATGGTGGAGGAAAGAGTGCTTTGAGCCGTTCATCAAACCATCGTTGTATACGAACAGTTGTATTATATCTTTCGGGAGTTTTTTTGGAGTTTTGAAAAGATTGAAATTCTGCTAGCATACCTCGATACCAGAGCATTTTTTCTCCAGAATATTCTGCAGTGTCTTCTGGAAAGCGAAACTTCCCTAAAGCTGTTACAGTGTCTCCAGGTGTGAGTGTGATATTTGGAGGCACTATGAGGAGAAGAGAAGAAGAGTTTTTTTGAGTATCAATCTCTGAAAGCAGGACCTCATACCGTCGGTTGTATTCGTTGACTGAAAGGAGCGACACCACCGTTCATCTGATAGTATGAGAAAATCCATCCCACCCGACCGATTCTCCAAGTATATTCTTTTCCTCACGAAAAGAACCAAGAGATTCAGAGCTCCATGTATATCCTCCAAAAAGACAGAGAATAGACAGAAATATGATATATGGTCTTGGAAATTTCCAAATCATCATCACAAGACAGATACAGAATATTATCCAGAGTCCAGTATTTTCCCAGAGCGTTCCGATGAGAATTCCACTGATCCAAGAGAGGCATCCGAAGAGCGTAATCAAGAATACGTGACGAGAGAAAGACATGCAGGGGGGTTATGGCTATGTTAGAGTGATCTCAAGAAGAGTCCTGCGTAGTAGGCGACACTCGCTGCAATCCCCCCGAGCAAGACGGTTTGAAGAATAGCAAGAGGAGGCGAAGAGTGGTTCATAATGCTCTTTAAATAACCAATACATATAAATGCTACTCCTGTGATAATGCCCGAGAGAGTAAAGCTTCCGAAAGAAAAAATATAGGGGAAAAGGGGAAGAAAACCAAAGAAAATAAAGGCACAAAAAGTAGCGATAGCAACACTATAAGCGCCTACTTTTTTAGTGGTACCTTCACGGGTAGAGAGATAGGCACCAATGGACATCGAGACTCCATCAGCGAGGACATTAGCAATACCCAAAATGATGACTGTTTTGGATGAAAGTCATCCACCAGTTGCGCCTGCAACGACCGCAAAGGTGGTGACAAGTCCATCAATACCACCATAGATAATTTGTGGAAAATAAAGCAAGTAGCCAAGTTTTTTCATGGGAGGTTAATCGAGAGAGGTCATAATTTGTGAGAGCTCCAAACTATCACTCGCCGTATCTCACCACCATACTTTTGAGATGACTTCCATACAGTAAGCTGAGTTTGAAGGGGCACAGTCTCGGAAGGTGATTTTCCTTTGAAATTTTGTCTGACATGACTGAGTAGTATTTGCGGTGCAAAATGGGACTGTGCTCGTACAAGGTGTCGTAGGAGCTGTTTTTACGGCATATTCCTGAGAATACCATCCAAATTCATTGGTGCAAACGATAAAATTGGAAGCAGTTTCGTTTTCAAGTACTTTATCATCCTTGAGAATATAGGGTGTTTCCGATGCGGGAGGTGGTGTAGTTGAAGGTGTGGGACAGTTATAAGGGAGGTCAAGGAGAATATTTCCATCCGTACTAAAAAAATATGAGGAACCACCGACACTACACGTTCATGATTCGTATCCACTCAATGCAAATGAATCCCGTAGCGTTGTCACTGACTCAAGCCCTTCTCGTGCGATATTGACAGCATTGAGTCGTGTATCTGTGAGAGATGCGAGCCTTTTGCCGCTATCCACCATCCCATAAATCCCCACAATGGATATTCCAAGAATAACCATCATAACCATAACTTCTACGAGGGATGTGCCCGATGTATGACGGAGAGACATGAGAATAAAATATAAATTATTGTCCTGGTGTTGGATTCTTTTTTATGACGAAGAGTTGTTTGTAGATTTCAGCTCCACTTGCATCAAAGTATCGAATAGTGTAGGTGTTGGTTCCTTCTTGCATATTACCAAACTCTTGATTTGCAAAGTAGTACCAAGAGGTACCATTTGTGGCGAAAGAAGAAAGCTTGAAATCATTGATAGTGACAGAATACGCAGCACCGCTTGCAACAGCGCCTTCTATTCGGACTTTCTTTTCTGTTGTTTCATAATAATCTGCTGCAGGAGCGACCACTCTAAAGCGTTTATCGGGTTTGTACGTATTGACCTGAGCGTTGCCATTATTTGGAGCAGTGGTAGGAGCTGTATTGCTCACAGGGGCTGTAGCAACAGCAGCAGATATTGTAGTCGTATAGACGGTAATAAATCATTTTGCTAAAAGGGTGCCAGTAGCATCATAACTTCGATAAATCAGATTATTCTCATGATTGGTGAGAGGGAGATTTTTGAGAACAAATGTTTGTTTCACAGGATCGAGCGTAGCCGAGAGATTACTGATGACGAGACGAGCGACTGCTGGATTCAAGACTTTTCCAGATACATTGATGGTCTTCGTCTCTACCGTTGATTCATCAATAGGGGATTCAAAAGCGATAAGCCCACTTCCTACAGTTGTTCCAGAAGGGGGAAGAGTCGCAGCTGTTGGGAGCGCGACCGTGTAAGTGCTGGCACCATTAAGAGACATCCATGGACTCGTGAGAGTCTCTGGATTGATCGGAGCAATACGAGAAGAGAGATCATCAAATGTGACGGTCCGGAGTGTCGAATAATTGAGCTGTTGTCCAGAAGTAACTTCCAAGGTCTTATTTTCTACACTGACCGTGATAGTACCCTGGAGGACCGTAATGGTAGTGAAGAGCTCATTTTTTGCGATATTGAGGACACTGCCAGAAGATGGAAGGACCATGACTCATAAGAGGTCAATAGAGAAATCTCCTGTATCAGCCTGTATCCAGAGATCTTTATTCTCGAGTCTAAATTGAGTTTTGTTATCAGTACCTTGTCCGAGATAGCGTATCTTTGTGCCAGTATTGAGATTGAGAGAATTTTTGTCATTATTGAGAAAGGCTATTTTTGCAGTACCTCCTTTGATTTCTATAAGGTCCAAATTTGCGAGAGGGGTATTGGCTTGAATAGTTTTTTCTTTCTTGCTTTCATTGACGAGACTTGCTGAGCTGGTCTCATCTGTCATACGGAGACTTACGGGAGCTGTTGCCAGATCAGGTGCACTTCATCCGCTTACAAACCGCCAAATGAGGATAATAAATAAGAAAGCAATAACTCCAATAAGAGCCGTCGTCCAAGGAGGAGTAGATTGAGGGGAATACCGATCGCCGCGCATAAAATGAAATTAAAAATAGTGTCCTTATTACTATAGTGAAAACCCTTCTCTCCACAAGATTTTTTATTCTCTGCGAGGACTTTTAGTGCGTTTTTATCTTGACGAAAAAAGAAATAGAGCTCCTTTCTACTTTTTATACCCAGAAACCTACTCTCGTCATTCTCGGGCTAGGTCGATAAAACATTCAACATACGGGAGTTACTTCCCCAATATTTTACGTGTAATAGTATCTCGTGTTTGCCATCATGCGCTGACTTTGACATGGAGCTCGAGATAGACTTTTTTCTCAAAGAGATCTTGAAGGTCTTTACGGGCTAGAGAACCGATTTCTTTTATCATCGCTCCATGACTTCCGACGAGGATCTTCTTTTGCGAATCAGTCATACAGTAGATATAGGCAAGTATTTTCACGAGTTTCCCTTTGTCCTCCATCATATCGACATCGACATACGTACAATGAGGTACTTCTTCATAGGTCGAGAGAAAGATCTTTTCACGAACGATTTCACTAGCACGAGTATAGACATCTTGATCGGTGACATCATCTTCTGGATAGAGAAGCGGTCATTCAGGGAGAAGAAGAGCGAGTTGGGCGATGACTTCTTTGATACCTTCTTTAGTAATATTTGAGACAAAAATAGTATTTTTTGGGTAGAGATGCTTCTCAAAGTCATTCATTGTGTCCACCTTGCTGACAATCGTTATCACTGGCACTCTGGCTTCTGAAACAAGCTTATCAATCATTTCTTCTTCAAGACCTCGTGGCCGAGCCCCATCAATGATACGGAGAATGATATCGGTGTCTCAGAGAGCCGATTTTGTGACCCAGTTAATAGACTGATTCCAGTTATGAGAACTCGAATGCAATCCTGGAACATCTTGGAAAATAATTTGACAACTTTTGTCAGTATAAATACCCCGAATAAGTCGTCGAGTTGTTTGAGGAATCGCGGAAACAATACTGATTTTATCGCCAATAGCTGCATTGACAAAGCTGGATTTGCCTGAGCTAGGACGGCCGAGGAGGGTGACATATCAGACGTGTCGAGGAAGGGAGGTAGTCATAACAAAAAATACAGAATACAAAGTATGGTGCTTATATTACATTAAAAAGACAAAAAGCAAGCCCTAGGCTTCACAAACCTTCCTTTTGCATTTACTACTGAGACAATCATCGTCTGCATCACAAGTTGCTCAAGTATTTTGATTATTCTTTGGTCGACACGTTTTATTGGGAGGACCTACACAGACTCTATTGGGGAGACATTCATCCTTGTGTCTACAGTGTCCACCATCGGGGATACTCGACAGTTCTGGTATATCAATTACCGTACATTGACCGACAGTATAAAACCATTCTGACGTTGGAGCACCAGGCATTGCCCTATAATATTGTGCCCTCGTTGTAGTCTCAAATTTTGCACTGAGTATATATCCCTCACCATTATCACACGTACTAAATACATACCCACAATAGGTCAGTGCATCATCTGTGGCTGAAGTAACGCAGGCAACTTGGGCATCAAGAGGATCCATGATGAGCTGACCGTGATTGACTCTGATAACTGCAGAATTAAATTCTTCCTCTGATACTGGAGGCCTTCCATTGGTTTGTCGAAAATCAAAAATGATACCATCCATAGTAGCTATATCAACCATACGTCCCGTATCTCGAGACCATTTCATATAGCCCGTGTAAGCGGAGAACCCTATAGTCGCCAGAATAGTCATAATAGAAAATGCCACCATAAATTCTACCAAGGTAAAACCAAAACATTTTTTTCTTGAGAAAGAACGTACGTGGTGAATGAGCATATTGATGAAATTATAGGTATCTTATATTTGAGAGATTTTTCGAACTAGAAAACAAACAGAAGTATAATCCCTATTCTCAAAATACAAACCTCTTTGATTTTTTGTTAAAAAAAGTGCACAATTTCTCAAGGCTTCACTTGAGAATCCTTTTCTTGCCTTTTCTCTCATTTTTGATACTATGAATCCGATCGAGAGTATTAAGACCTACAAGAAAAGTAGGGATATACAATATATACAACGAAAACAGAGAGAGATACAAGATATAATTGAGAGGAATTTTGGTACAGAGCGAAGTGATATATTTCTTCTATTCTACATTTTTTATATCAAAAGTCTCTCGTATTCTGAAAAGAGAATAGTGTGCTCTGAAATATTTTGTTGTATCGATCATTTTACTTTTTTATTTTTAGATTATGGAACTCATATTCGGACTTATCATAGGTCTTCTTATTGGAGCTGGAGCGTATTTCTTTTACCAAAATATCCAGAATAAACGTGGAGCTGGACATGCGAATAGCATCATAGCTGAAGCAGAGAAAGGAGCAAAAGACCTCAAAAGAAAAGCAGAAAACGATAGTGATAAAATACTCGACGATGCACGAAAACAAGCAAAAGAAGAACGTGAGCGTGCTGCAGAAATAGAGAAGAAAGCTATTGATCTCGAGAAGCGTCTTGAGCAAAAAGAAGAAAAGCTTGATCAAAAACTGGAAGAACTGGTGAAAAAAACAGAAGACCTCAACCTCACCAAAGAATCTCTCGCTCGAGAAGATGAACTTCTTGGAGAAAAGAAAAAAGAAATCGGTAAAAAATTATCTGAAATCGCAGGACTTTCTGTCGAAGAAGCTCAGTCACGTCTTTTCGCTCAAGTGGAAGAACAATACGAGGGAGATTTTGTGAAACATATTGAAAGGAAAAAATCAGAACTCAAGACACGTGAGGAAGAAGTATGTCGTGAGATTCTTGTAAACAGTATGCAACAGTATGCAAGTGCTGTGACGGCTGAGACGACTCAAACAACTATTGAGCTCGAAAGTGATGATTTGAAGGGGCGTATCATAGGGAAAGAAGGGCGAAATATCACGACTTTTGAAAAAGAAACAGGTGTTTCAATTATTATTGATGATACACCAAATACTATTTTTATATCAAGCTTTGATCTCTTCCGTCGTTATGTAGCTAAGAAATCACTTGAAGATCTTCTCGGAGATAAGAGAATTCAGCCAGCTCGTATCGAAGAAATCGTCCAAAATAATCAACGAGATGCTGAAAAGCTTCTTCTGAAACTCTGAGAGCAAGTATGCTCTGAGATGGGTATCAGTGGTTTCCCAGATGAAGTAGTTGGACTCATTGGTAAACTCCGTTTCCGAACGAGCTTTGGTCAAAATATTCTCAAACATTCTCAAGAGGTAGCCTACATCGCAGAAGCTATCGCTCGTGAAGTCGGAGCCGATCCAGAGATTGCTCTCAAAGGAGGTATCCTCCATGATATCGGGAAAGCACTTGATCACGATATAGAATGAACACATC
The DNA here is from genome assembly GCA_043720655.1 of Candidatus Altimarinota bacterium. GTDB lineage: Bacteria > Patescibacteriota > Gracilibacteria > BD1-5 > JAGOOR01 > JAGOOR01. Next base: position 1,417 of record JAYSSG010000025.1, on the reverse strand, counting down.
CAGAAATTGGTGGAAAAATTCTTCGAAAGTATGGATTTGATGAGAAGCTGATCAATATCACAGAAGCTCATCATGGAGCCATTCCAGCGACGTGTATTGAAACCGGCATTATCATGATTGCTGATGCTATTAGCGCGGTTCGTCCTGGTGCTCGTCGAGCAAATATCGAAGAATATATCAAACGTATGAAAGATATGGAGAATCTCGTGCTCTCATTTCCAGGAGTTGAAAAAGCGTATGCTCTTTCAGCAGGTCGTGAAGTCCGCGTCTTTGTCAATCCGCGAAATATTTCCGACTTAGAAGCTGAAAAACTCTCTCGCGATATCGCTATAGGTATCCAAGATAATCTCCAATATCCAGGTGAGGTGAAAGTCATGGTGAGTCGTGAAAATCGATTTGTAGAGTATGCGAGATAATTGAGGTGTTTATCATTCTTCCAAGACTATTATGTTTACACAGCGTATCCTATATTTTGTAAGACAAGAACTTCTCAAAATACGCTACATGAAGCAAATCTTATTCACAAAAAAACCATCTCAAATGATAGATGGATGGATGAGTGATGCTGAGCTCAATTGGATACGACAAAATGTGATAGGAGCAAAAAAAATTCTTGAAATAGGCAGTTGGAAAGGCAGATCCACTGCTGCTATTATTGAAGGAATGGATCATGATGCTGTACTCGTATGTATTGATACATGGAGGGGAAGCGATAATGAAGAAATTCACAATATTGCCAAAGATGCGTCTGATCCTATATGGAGAGAATTTTATACCAATCACAAGAAAAATATTGATAATGGGAAAATTGTGACGATGCGGATGTCATCAAAAGATGCTCTTGAAAAACTCGAAAATAATACAGAACAATTTGATTGTATCTTTATTGATGCAGATCATTCCTACGAAGCCTGCAAAGCTGATATAAAAGGAAGCTTGAGGGTATTAAAAAATGATGGGTTACTCTGCGGACATGACTATATGTCGTGGCCAGGTGTCACGAAAGCAGTTGATGAGATGTGTGGCGTCTCTACAGAAATTGATAGCGTGTGGAAAAAACTAGGTCAGGATTTTTCTCTTGGCTTTGATGTGAATCTCACAGAAATTCCAGTTATGATGATTGGTTCTGCTCTAGAAACTCCAAAAAATCAGCAACATACATACTGGAACAATTCAAAATATAATAAAAATATACTGCCTCATACACACTTGATTCCATTTCAGAAATCACAGAATGATGGGGTTGGTTATTCAATGGGGCATTTAGCCACGGTGCAATCTATGAGCGAATATCCATCATTACTTGCAGAAAATGATTTCGTGAAAACTCAATGGTATTCTGATATCGTATATAATATACCAAAGGGGTGCGATATACTGTGGTTGGGATATTTTGTCGGTAGCGACCATGTGACTT
>JAYSSG010000024.1:0-3724 GCA_043720655.1 Candidatus Altimarinota bacterium | reverse complement strand
TGTACTGATGCGTTCTTCTTGTAATCTGAGATCCTTCTCAGCTTTTATGTATCCGAGTATCCAGGTACAGAGAGCTGTTTTTTTTGTACCGCATTCATATTGTTCACTATATTTTTGGATATCTGTTTCATATTCTGCGAATTTTTGTTCAAATTTTTCTGTAAGTGTTTTGGTATTTTTCTGATTATTTTTAAGGGTATTTTGTATAGCTCATTGTCTGGCGACAGTCTTTCAGAGAAGTTCTGATTCTAGATTTTCTGTTGTTATAAGCTCAGAATCATATCGTTCTAGACGTGCAATGACACGTGATTTTTGATTTTTTTGGAATTCCAAAGACTGCTGAATCTTCGTTATTTTTTCTTGATTTTCCTTTTGTCGTGTGATAAGTCATTGAGAGGTGGTCTTCATGATACTGAGAATCTCAGAGTCTTTGATGGAAGAGCCAAAGGATTTTGGTAAGAGGAGATTCATGAGGGTGATATTTCTATCTCATTGCATATCCTGGATATATCATTGCTGATAAAATTTCTTGAGCAATGCCTGAGTTTCTTCTTGTTTTTTCTCTAGATTTCCCTTTTCTGTCATCAAAGTAATGATATCTTGTTCTAGTTTTTGTTTTTCATTTTGGCTTAAAATGGTATTATTTTTGATACTTTTTTGAAGGGAATGTAGCTGTACCAATGCTTTCTCTTGATATTCTCTTTTTTGAGAGGCCATACCCTGATACTCGATAAGGGTTCTCGCTATATCGGTAAATCGTGACCTTGAGGCACCGAGAGCGTCGAGTTCTTCCTCTTTTTCCTGAAAAATACTCAATAACTGTATATCAGGTAAAAAAACTGAAAGGTCTTCTTGGATTGAGGTACTATCTGGAGTGGCATTTTCTGACTGAGAAAATACCATAGCACCAAAAAATGCGTAAACAGCAAGCAAAAGAGCGAAAAAAGATTTGGATTTCATACAATATTAGATTATCATACCTTCATCGTAATTGCAAATCATTCTTCACATGTTCAAAAACTTTACACCGGAATATAAATTTTATCTTCTCAATGCAGAAAACATCGTAAAACAAGAAGGATTTCAGTCACTCGAATCAATTGATATTGTTGCTGAAATTCTACGTTCGAAAAAGTGACATATTTTCTCTATTTTCAATGACTTTGGTATCAATGAAAAAGTTTTTTTGGATGTCATGACACATCCAAAATTTACACATCTTATCAATAGAAAATGAGAGTATACAGGCATATCAGAAAATCTTCGTAATATTATTGTATCGAGCGTCAAGGTGGCGGCAAGCTTTGAGAAAAAGGCAATTGGGGTTGAGGACTTTATGATAGCTCTTATTAAGCAGCAAAATTCTTGGTTTATAGAATTTTTGGATTTCATTCGTATCAATGTGAGGGATTTTGAACAATCTGTGATTGATTTCAATCGCGCACAATGAAATGAGCAACCAGGTGTAGACGACCTAGGCAAGATCATGCATGTTATAGAGCAAGGGCTTTTGAGTGGTGCTGAGATAGATGATATGCAAAAAAATCCAATGTTTGCAAATATGGGATCTAAGGACTCAAAGCGTGAGGATAGTCAGACTCCAGCTCTTGACTTCTTCTGTAATGATATTACTCGTGAGGCAAATGAAGGGAAAATTGATCCTATCATTTGACGCGATAAAGAGATTGACCGATTAATTTCCATTCTCAATAGGAAAACAAAAAATAATCCTGTGCTTACTGGGGATCCTGGTGTTGGCAAGACGGCTGTGGTCGAAGGTCTTGCTCGTCGAATATCTTCAGGAGAAGTTCCTTTTGCTATGCAACACAAGAAGCTTCTTGTACTCGATATGACGAGTATTGTCGCTGGTACAAAGTATAGATGAGAATTTGAAATTCGTATGAAACAGGTGATTGAAGAGGCTTCAAAGCTTGATAATGAAGTTATTCTTTTTATTGATGAGATACATACTATTATCGGAGCTGGAGGTTCTGAGGGGATGCTAGATGCTGCCAATATTCTCAAGCCAGCTATGGGGCGCGGGAAAATCCGCATCATCTGAGCCACAACCCTCTCTGAATATCAGAAATACATCGAAAAAGATGCTGCTCTTGAACGACGATTTCAAAAAATAGAAGTTGACGAACCAACGAAGGAAGTGGCTTCTGAAATTATCCGAGGATTGAAAACTACTTTTGAAGACTACCATAACCTCATTATAGCTGATGATGCCATTGAAGAAGCTGTAGAGCTTTCAGTTCGCTATATCACGGACCGTTTTCTTCCTGATAAAGCTATTGATCTTATCGATGAGGCTTGCAGTGCGAAGAGTATGACATATGTCCATGGAGAGGACGAGATAAAAACTCTGAAGCTAGAGGCTGAAAAAATCCAGAAAAATATTGCTGATTTTGTCACATCACAGCAGTATCATAAAGCTAACAAAGCAAAAGAGCAACTTATTGAAATCGAGGATAAAATTCGAGAAAAAAGAAAAAAAATCACTATTCCACGAGATAAAAGACACACTATTCATACAGCAGATATACAAAAAGTGATTCATCAAATTACTGGTGTTCCTATCAAAACACTTTCTGCAGAGGACATAAAAAAACTCAAAGATCTCGAAAAACAAATAGAATCAAAAATTATTGGACAGAATGAGGCTATAAAATCTATCGTATCTACCATCAAGCGCTCCCAAGCCGGTATTTCTGACCAGCGACGACCTCTCTGAAGTTTTCTCTTTCTCGGGCCAACGGGAGTAGGGAAGACAGAACTTGTGAAAGTCCTTGCTCGTGAATATTATGGTGATGAAAAAGCTCTTGTAAAAATTGATATGAGTGAATTCTCTGAGAGACACTCTGGTTCCAAGCTTATTGGTACAACTGCAGGGTACGTAGGCTATGAAGAGGGGGGATTGCTGACAGACAAGGTTCGTCGAAAACCCTATTCTGTAGTACTCTTTGATGAGATAGAAAAAGGGAATACTGAGATTTTTAATCTTCTTCTCCAAATCATGGAAGATGGTGTGATCACCGATGGAAAATGACGAAAGATAAACTTCAAAAATACAATCATTGTTATGACAAGCAATATTGGCTCTGAAGAGTTTACGAGTAATGCTACCAAGATAGGCTTCGATGTCGCAGAAGAAACAAAAGAACGGATCATTGATGACTTCGAAGAAATAGAAGGAAAGGTGGTCAAGAGTCTAGACGAATACTTCAGTCCTGAATTTATTAACCGTATTGATAAAGTAGTAGTCTTTCACCCTCTCGATACCAAGGTTATCAAAAAAATTATTACACTTCAATTGCAAGACCTTGCGAAGAGGCTTCTGAATCTCGGAGTGACACTCGAATGGACAAACCCAGTGATAGAAAAAATTCTCAAAGATACCTATAATCCTGAGTTTGGAGCTCGACCTGTGCGTCGATATCTTCAGACAAAAATCGAAGATGAAATAGCTGATCGTATCATAGGAAAAAAGATTGTAAGTGTTCGCATTGGAAATACGAAGAATGGTTTCGATTTCACCGTCAATTAATAATTTTTGGGTAAGAGCGCGAAATCTATATTGGAAAATAATTAAAGGAATAACAATTATTTTTTAGTTGCTTCTGCTAGTGCTGCTGTACAATAGGGATACTTATTTTTATCCTTTTTTTATGAAAGATTCTTGTTGTAGTAATAAATCTGGACTCTGTTCATGGTTTTGTCC
>JAYSSG010000023.1:0-3764 GCA_043720655.1 Candidatus Altimarinota bacterium | reverse complement strand
GTCCTCGATGCCGTCAATCTCACAGTAGCAAAAACAAAAGCCCTCAAAGACCTCTCAGGTGGACAACAAGCTCGCGTGCTCCTCGCCTATGCACTGATTCAAAAACCAGATATTCTCCTTCTCGATGAACCAACCAATAATCTCGATGCTGATGGTATCGGGCATCTTTTGAGCTTTCTCTTAAATTACGAGAAAACAGTTATCGTGATTAGTCATGATGCAGACTTTTTGAATGTATTTACCGACGGCGTCCTCTACCTCAATGTCCAGAAACATCAGGTCGAGCAATACTGGGGCGATTACTACACCGTAGGAGAAGACATCAAGAAACAAATCGAGCGAGAGCAGATGCAAAATGCTCGAATGGAAAAAGAAATCCAAGATAAAAAAGACAAAATCAACTTCTTCGCCAACAAAGGAGGTAAGATGCGTAAACTCGCGAGCAAGATGCGAGATGATGTCTCGGAGGCAGAAGAAAACACAGTGACGGTACGAAAAGACGATAAAACCATCCAGAAATTTCATATTGATTATGGCAATTTCATCGGACCAATTATCACCATTTCAAAAATCACACTCATGAATCGAGAACATGAAATCGTCGCTCACGACCTAGAGCTCGTTATCACAAAATGAGAACGCTATATCCTCACTGGACCAAATGGTATCGGCAAATCAACCCTTTTGAAAAAACTCGTCAATAAGACAGACCCCTATGCCCTCATCACAGAAGGCGTCAATATCGGATATTATAGCCAAGACTTCGAGGCACTCGATATGGATCAAACTGTTTGGGAAAGTCTTGAATCTGTCACCGATGTTATCACTGATCAAGAAATATTTCGTGTCGCATCGCAATTCCTGCTCACCAGTGACCTCCTCAAAAACAAAGTTCACAGTCTCTCAGAAGGACAAAAAGGACTCCTCTGTTATGCACGGTTTGTCATCCAAAAACCAGACCTCCTCATCCTCGATGAGCCAACCAACCACATCAATTTCCGTCACTTGCCTGTGATCGCAGCCTCACTCAATACCTACAAAGGCGCACTCGTGATGGTGAGTCACGATGAAGGGTTTGTGCGAGAGATGGAAAATGTACGAGAAATTGACCTTAAACGACTTATCAAATAATTATTATTTTCTATGACAACCATAGGAACACGCGAGGAATACAAAAGAATCATGGGTAATCGCCAGCAGATTTGACGCGATGGGTGTCCATTTTGTGATCTAGAAAATCAAAGAGATATGGTTCTCTGGCGATGAAAGTATTGGTTTATTATCCAAAACAAATTCCCCTATACTGGTACAGAAGAACACATCATGGCAGTACCCTACGAGCACCATGTCTATGCGACAGAGTTTCCACCAGAAGTCTGGAGTGAGCTCGGAGAAGTCCATGCATGGATACAAGAATACTACAAAGAATGAAACACCTGATATTTTTCATGCACTCGTGAAACACTCCAAAACAAAGATGGTGACAGCCGAAGTATAGAGCACTATCATATACATTTTCTCCCAGGGCAACTCCAGGGTATGTATCTGAGAAAAATGCTTGAAGATCAGGGGTTTCCAATAAAAGAAGAAAAGTTGGAGGTGAAGGTTTTGTGATTAGGAAAGGAAAATTAATTTTTATCTTATTGTATGGGGCTATTACCACCACGAGCAAGAGAAATATTCCAAAATAGCTGATTCTGCTATATTAGTGAAATAGAAATACCTCTACAGGCATATAGTAAATATATAGATTCTTCAGAAGAGTTAATAACTGAAATACGGGATAACATAAAAAGTGAAGAAAAATTTAACGAAAAATTATCCGATGATGATATTTGTTTTAGTCCAAACTATGACATAGATACAGAAATTATAGATTTTTATCATAACTCTATTTTTATATGTTTATATGCTTTCCTGGAAAAAAAGATGCGTAAATTATGTAAATCAGTTGAAAATGAACAAAAAATAACAATAGATGATATGAGCGGAAGATGAATTTATAGATACAAGAAATATTTAGAAAAAATTGTTGGAGTCGATTTTAATAATATAGAACAAGAATGGGGAGAACTAGATAAATTAAATAAAATAAGAAATATATTAACACACTCAGAAGAAGAATGAAGTACGCAGAAATTATCGAAAGAAATGTTGATTAATTTTATAAAACTAATTGGTGTTTTTATGAAAAAAATATATTATGAGCAGGAAAAATAAATTTTTAAAACCTTTTATTTATGCAACCAACAACCGAGGAACTCAAAAAAACATACGAAAGCATGAGAGACGATCAAATTATTAGTCTATTAGAAGATGAAGGCATGAGAACTGAAGCAATTCAAATTCTGAAAGAAATAGCAAAAAAAAGATGATTAAAAATCACAAATAATAAAGATGACAATAAAAATATTTCCCCAGAAAAAAGCTCTGTCAAGAGCAAAGAATTAAAATGAATTCGCTGATGGTTACTCATTATAGCTTTTTCACTGTGGATATGAACATTACTCAACTTTGCGAACTTAACTCCTATACTAAGTGGACTAATCGTATGAAAAATACCACTTAATTACATATCTCTTTTTAGTTTTATTACAGCCTCCCTATTCTTTCTCTTCTCAATTTTTTTATTAGTTTTGTTTACTAAGAAATCACATAAATTTCCTAATTTTTTTATAGCATTTTTGATATTTAAAATTATATTTAGCGTAATCACTTATTTTTTATTCAATGATACTGTGGGGTGAATAAATTATGGAGAAGAAATTGGTAAAAATATATTTTTAGGTTTAATATTCTGACTATATATTATCGAATCCAAGAGAGTTAAAAATACTTTTATTAACTAATTTATTTATGGCCAAAGAAGATATCATGATCGTGACCGTGCCAAATACGGCACTCTTCCCTACTGGTGTACACCACGAGGGTTTTATTCCTCACGCTGAGCAAGATCTCCGCAATGTTATCCTTGAGAATTTTAGCTACACTCGACGAGGTGATGCTGAGGTAGATTTTACCCTCAAGCAGCCTATTTCCTACGCTGTGATTCGTAATACCGAAGGAAAAGTATTTGCTTACCAACGTGGAAGCAAGCGAGAAGGATTCCATGAGACACGCTTGGCTGGGAAGTGGGCATGTGGTATCGGTGGTCATATCGAAGCAGAAGATGAAGAAACTGGCGATATCCTCGCCGATTCTCTTCGCCGTGAACTCGAAGAAGAGATTACTCTCCACGGGAATATTCTCTCTATTGAGCCAATCGGTTATATCAATAGCGAAAAGGATGAGGTCAGTAAAGTCCATATTGGTGTTCTCTATATTATCACGACAGATTCCAAAACCGCTGAAGGGAGTGAAGAAGTCGTCAATGAAGGATTTTATACTCCAGAAGAATTGAAAGAAATGATGGCAAATCCAGAGACAACATGGGAGGAATGGACAAAGATAGCGCTCAAGGCAGTTCTCTAAGAAAAACATAGAACTCCGTCACCCTGAACTTGTTTCAGGGTCCACAATCAAACACTTCATTATGTACCACAATTGACCACTTTGTATCAATCCTTGTGTGTATATGATGTCCAATGAAAAACACGGAACAATCTATGTCTGAGTCACGAATAACATATTGAGACGCTCATGGGAACATGCCGAATGAGAATCCCCTTCTTTCACTCAGCGATATTGATTGAATCAACTTGTATATTATGAACATTTTGATACTATGCTCGAAGCTATCACAGAAGAGAAAAGACTCAAAAGAT
>JAYSSG010000022.1:0-8964 GCA_043720655.1 Candidatus Altimarinota bacterium | reverse complement strand
CTATGCATACTGTTGCGACAAATCCAAATGCTCTCCGTGTTTCTGACTTCCCTGCTGAAACTATCGCTCACGAAAAAGAAGTCCAACTCGATATGATGAAACAGGATCCAAAGAATGCTGGGAAACCAGAAGATATCCTCACTCACATTATCGAAGGAAAGATGAAGAAATTCGTCGAAGAAGGAACTCTTATGACACAACCATTCGTGGTTGATCCTGAGGTTACTATCGAGCAATACCTCGGTGGTGATGTCGTCACAAGCTACAAGAGATACTCTATCTAATTATTATCCCCGTCATCCGCCTAGGTGGATCTATCCCGTTAGTAAACAAAAACCCTGGAGAAATCCAGGGTTTTTTAAATAGTTTTGTCTTTTTAGATTTTTTTCCTACAATCTCAATCGTATACAAGAATAAGAAACGAGCAAAAACGAGCAGTTCAAGGAAATAGATTTTTTGATGAAAGGAGTTCGCTCAAGCGAATGACTGAGGTAAAAAATTGTATTGACGAAGAAATGTGAAGTTTTTCCACGTTTTATTATAGAGCAGTAGTACAACGGTTAGTATAAGGGCCTCCAAAGCCTTTGATCTGGGTTCGATTCCCAGCTGCTCTGCCAATTAAGATTATCAATATCCTTCATCCTCTCTAGTACCTCATAAAGCCCTATTTTAAGGGCTTTTTCTTTTGTAAGAGTGAGTTCGCCACAAGTTATTTCTAAAAGCTTCACAATTTGAGGAAAGTCTCTGCAAAAATCCTTTTCAGTAAGAGGTTTCTTTGTGAGTTCGCCAATTTTCCTAATTATTTCTGGAAGACTGGCTATATATTTTTCAATGTCCGATGAGTGCTCAAGTCATTCTATCTTCTTTTGCCTTTGAAGAATGTCCTGCCTTATTGTCTCTTTCATTTCATTTGCACGAGGAAGTAGTTCTTTTGTAATTACCCCCTCGATAATTCTATCATCAATAGCATTAATTTCTGATTCTTTTTGTTTCACTTCATTCTGTAGGTGTGCTGTATACACCTTTGAGTTCTCTATGAGTGCTTTATCATTACGAGAGATATTGCTGAGAAACATTGTCCTTAACTCCTCTTCACCATATTTAGCTCAATGCCATACCAAATATAGAGCAATAGTCTGTTTAACTTGAATTTGCTCTTTTGCTGTTTCAATAGTTGGTTCAGATGTAAATAAATTATCTAAGTGATCCTTATAATCAAAAAGCTCTTTTACTGTGTCAATAACAGGATGGCTAAACAGTTTTTCCTCATTCCACCTATCGCCAAATTTTGTAGCACTTAAGAGATTCTTTATTTCTACTATGAATGCCTTCTCAATATCATCTTTCCTTCAGAATGCTTCTTTTGAAATAAATCATCATTTAAAGAAACTATTATCCTTATAATAATCTTCAAACACCCTGCAAGATATTTTATAAAATATATCGAATAATACTTCTCATTGCTGTTGTATAAATTCTCTCAGAATCTTTATCAAAGATACAGTAACAAGAGTTTTATTGCCTTTTCTATATCGGATATACCAATACCGCTCCCCTCATTTCATTTTATCGTAAAATCTAAAATGTCAGCTAATTATATCACCTCACATATATCTCATAATATGGATTATGGGTTTCAAAAATGCTCCGTCAATCTGTCTTGTCATATATGGGGCTCTATGTTTCATCGTTTTTTGGAGCTTCTCCCATTTTTCACGAGATATAGGCGTTACACAATCCAGAAAATCTAACTGAAACGCTTCACCCATATCTTTTCATTTTTTGGGACAATAATAACCATTAAGTGCAGGATTACTAAAGATTGATTCCTTGATTCATTTTCAATAATGAATGTCGTGACTTGATAAATAATCAAGTATCTCTTCTGATGTCCTCCCTTCTATTCTCATATCTATAGCTCTCTCAATATGAATAAAATTTGGTCACCTACGCACTCACTCTATACCATTCTCTATCACCCACTCAAATACCTTTTGACTCGATAATTTACCTGCTACCATTTTGGGAAGAATCTTCTTTGTAGTCCAAACTTCGATATTTGTGTTGGAATGATGCCTTTTAGATTCGCTCTCTCTTTGTTTTGCAACAATATCCTGTGTAATCTCTGTGGAATCTGTGTTCCGTGTATACACTTTTCCAGACTCTGCCATATGAAATTTCTCTATTTTTTGATGCTCTTTCCCGTGTATTCCTAGAGCAATTAAGAGCTCTGTAACTCCTATTTCTGTATTTCGTGAGTATCGAGAGATATCATACACAAAGACCTCACATAGTGCCCTACACGCATTTATATTTAACCACAGATTACTAAGTCCTTTTCTCTTTGAGATTATTTTTGTTCCATTTTGTACTTTTACCATAAACCCTGATTTCCCAGGATCAGAAAACTCTATTATTTGTGTATCATAGTCTATACCAAGTTTCTTAGCATAAAGTTTTATATAATCTCTTTGCCTCTCTGGGCTATTCTCTTGCGTTTGCTTCCCTGTACTCATACGGATATACGAGAAATACAGCTTCTTCTTGAAGTTTGGTATATCTATAAAATCAGTTCTGCCATTCTTTGTCTTTGACTGTAGAGAAACACGCAAAATACTTGAAGGGTCTTCTTTATCGAAATGTGTGTCTGATGTCATAATGTGGCGATTATGCTTTTCCTAGAAATGTTTTTATCTCTTCTTTGACCCCTACTGCCAATCGCCACGAAAGAGAATAGGGGCGAAACAAGAGACATATGTATTATACTATGATAACCCATTTTTCAAATGATTATCTTGCTTTTTCTCCAGGAGAGCTAATATAACTCTATGCATAATAATAAAGAATGAGTATTCCGACTTATAGTAATCGGTTTAGTAATATTATGATCTGGAAGTTTATTTTGATGCACTAAAGCAGGTGATTCTTATAAAAACAATCCTGATGTATACAGTAAAGAAAGGAGAGAATGTATCGAACCTGAGAACCCCTACGATGAATGAAGCTGACACTATGCGGGATATGAGTGGTGAGAACAATGAAACTATTGTAGTGGCAATTCAGACTCCTTTATTGAATGATGTGAGATGTTTGAAGAGCTCGATGAAACTTTTGCTGAGTGTGAGGATGCACAATAATATCATCAATATTTCTAACCTTCTTTCTATGAAAAAAATAATCGCCTCAGCACTTTTACTATTTTCTTTTAGTGTGTGGGGATATTGCTCGGATTATTCGTATACCTATCAAAGCTTAGTTGATAGCAAGAAAAATCAGATTTCCAATGCCCTGTATTCTTCAGGTAGGGGTGGATATTCCTGAGTAGCACAATGAGCAATAGATTCTCTTAATAGTGAATTAGCGAGTCTAGAGTCCCAGCTTCAAGCCGAAAAAGATAGATACCAAGAGTGTTTGCGTAGTGAACAAAGAGTGGCTGAAGCAAGTGCATTATTTGAGAAGGGATACAACAGCTACAATCTTGGAAAATTTACAGAAGCTATCTCTTATTTTACTCAATATCTTCAAGTAAATACCGACTCGAGTGACGTCGATTATCAAACGGCAAGAAACAACCTCAAATTAGCTTATTTTGAACAAGGTCAATTAGAGTTTGATAGGAAAAAATGGGATGAGGCAATTACTAACTTTAAAAATGTTCTCACTATAGACCAGAATGATTTTGCGAGTAATTATAATATCTGAGCTGCCTATTATAATAAAAAAGAGTATCAGAATGCTCTATCTTATTATGAAGCGGCATATACGAATGCACTTACCAAAGCTGATATTGATGCTACCTCTAAAGCTATTCAAGAACTCAAGTCTTTAATACAGACAGAAAAGGACAAAAAGAATGCTCCGAGTAATGATGCTCTATCATACTTGCAATATTATCTTAAAGCACTTAATATTCCCTCAGCTTGGAATAAAGTAAAAAATTCAAAAGAAGTTATAGTAGCAGTTATCGATGATGGTGTGAATATAAATCATCCTGACTTGGTTGGAAAGATTTGGGTGAGTCCTCTTGCCAAATACGGTGACAGTAAGATTATTGATTTTGTGGGTGATAAACTTGCTGCTAATTTGCCTACTTGAGAACACTGAACAATGATTGCAGGCATTATTGCAGCGAGCACAAACAATAATGAGGGTATTGCAGGTATTGCTAAAAATGCTAAAATAATGCCTCTGAGAGTGTTTGGTTTTGATGGAGTAGCTAAAGATGATAATATTATTCGTGCGATGAATTATGCTATTGATAATGGAGCAAATATTATCAATTTAAGCTTATGATGAAGTCAATTTGATACTTATACAGATAAATATGATAGTGTCATAAAACGAGCGTATGACAAAGGGATTATAGTAGTTATAGCAGCGGGTAATGGCGATGTCTTAACTCAGTCTCAAACAGGTATTGACCTCAGCGTAAATCCTATATCCCCAGTGTGCAATAACAAAGGTAGTACAAAATATTCTATTGGTGTAGCTGCAATGGATATGGACGGGTACAAAACTTGGTGGACAAATTATAATGGATGTATTTTTGCTTTTGCTCCAGGTGTTGCTATTGTGTCGACCTCAATACCTGTTTTCAATTCAGAATATGGTATAAATTATAACCTTGCGGATGGTACTTCTTTCTCTGCACCTATAGTGAGCGGAATAATTGCCCTCTGATATAATCAGTACGGTTATGTTTCTCCAAAAATAGTACAAGAATGTTTAATTGCCAGTGCTGTAAAAAATGGTGCAGGCAATTTACAGATTGATGCAGCAAAATATCTTGATGCTCTCACAAAAAGACTTAAAACCATTCAACAGGAACAAGCAGATAATAATCTTCGTATTAGCAATCAGCAAGCCATTGATTCAAATTCTGATGCAAATGTTCTTGCGAGTTTTGGTATTATAAACAAACAAGATAATGAGGAGGCATACGGACTCAATAATGCCGTCTTACGCCAAGAAGTAATAGGTATGGCTATGAAACTGACTGGATCGACTCTGCCTACGGATTATGCGTGCAAAAAGATATTTAAAGATGTTTCTGCTACGAAACCAAATACTTGGATTTGTCGTGCCGTTGAATTTGCTGTAGAGAATGGTATTGTCTCAGGTGCGAATAAGAACTTTAATCCTGAATCAAATATTACACGAGCAGAAGCTCTTGCAATACTAATGAAGGCAGCTGGTATCAAAGTGCAAGAATGAGGAGCTTCAAAATATGCTGACGTTACAGTCCCCTGGCAGATTAATATTGTAAATACTGCCTTCAGTTATAGTTTTATTGATGCAGCAGATAGTTTCTACCCAAATAAGAATGCAACTCGGGGAGAGATATTTAATATGGCAAAGAGGATATTAAAATCAAAGAATTAATATCAACTTATGAATAGTACTATAAAACATATATTGATATTTACATTTTGTTTCTGCTTGGTTTGAATAACTGCTAGCATAAGCTTTTACTTCTTGAAAATACTTCCCGACCAAAAGAGAGAGGCACTTTCTTTGCAGGCGGAAGAGATGAGAATTAAACAAGCACAAATTGATATTGAGAAATCAAAAATAGAGATTCAGAATAGGGAAACAAATATTAAAGAAGAAGCTAGCCAAAGAGAAGCAGACGAAACAGCTAGAAAGCTAACTCAATTAAAAGAACAAAAAGCAGAAGTTGCAAAATGTGAAGCCAGAACATCAAGTCTTATTTTAAAAGCACAACAAAATGCAGGGTGTTCGTGAAACAGTGAGCAAAGATGTTATTTCTCAGTGGAAGACAGCTCGATTATGAACGCTAATGTAGCAATGTGCAATGATTTGAAAAAGAAGTACAATTTATAAGACTATGCTTAATACACATAACCACCGTTATGTGAATAAAATTATTTTAGAGAAATGGCTTGTATATCAGATATACTCGTTTTCTCATTGTTTTCTGATGCCCTTTTAGCTCAAATAGTGTGTCAAATGGGGGGCAAATATGTCGGACCGTGTGTTATAATATAGTTTATGCAGATGTAATTTTCTCTGCTTTATCTGGATGTGGCAACCAAAGAATAGGTATAGGAAGAGGTCTATTTTGTGACTCTTCTGCTTTATCAGTCCACTGATAGTTATTTTTGAGATGAAAGATACAAATAGTAGGATGAAGCTCTTTCTTCATAGCACCGACTACAATTCTTGTCTCCAGGAGTTCTTTGATTCTTTTTATAGCTTCCGAAATCTCTTCATTATCCTCAAAGTCTTTCTTCCATTCCGAAAACCTCTGCATACTGTAATCTCTCTTGTCGAATAACTGTCCAAGATAAAAGATACTAGAATCTGCCTGTATTTCTGAAATCATAGCCTGTACCTCTTGTAATACAAACTGAGAGCTATATTTGAGGGGTTTAGTGACCATATAAAGCATTATAATCATATTGGCTATACAATACACTCTTTTTTATTTTCTTTGCGTCTAATGGGCTTTAAATACGCCTTACATTATTCGTTATCTAACTACTCTGTAATGCTCCACCCCATACTGTTTCTTATACTGTTCCTGAGTATTTCAATTGCAGTTCGATATATACTACTGGAATATGTTTTGAATACATTCACTCCCCTGTTTTCGCTTAGAGATAACAAAAATCAATTAATCTGTATGTTCATTTAAAAGCTAACCTCCCATAAGTGCTAAAAACTGTCCCCATACTTTTCCTTTACTTTATCATAGTTTTCAATAAAGTTCGCCAATAGCAGGTAATCGTCCTGCCAGAATAATCACAATATATGAAACAAATATTTATCAATCTCGCAGTTACAGACGTCACAAAATCAATGGAATTTTATACTGCGCTTGGCTTCTCAAACAACCCACAATTTTCTGATGAATCAGGAAAATGTATGGTCTGGAGTGAAAATATTTTTGTCATGCTTCTGTCACATGAAAAATTTGCATCATTTGCCACAAAACCAATTGCTAATACAAAAGACGCTCTCGCAGGACTCTTCTCACTCTCAATGAATAGTCTCGATGAAGTAAACGCTTTCATGGATAAAGGTCTAAAAGTTGGCGGGAAAGAACCTCATGAAATGCGTGACTATAGCTTTATGCAACAACGAACCCTCGAAGACTTCGATGGACACACATGGGAAGTTTTTTATATGGATATGAGTAAATTACCTCAAGGAGAACCGAGTTAATATATAAATATTTAGATATTTTTCCTTATATAATATCTCAAAAAAACACCTCTCGGAAATGAGAGGTGTTTTTTTTATTTGATTTCTGGATTCTCGGGTCAAGCCCGAGAATGACGGGGAAGGATTACATCATCCCCATACCACCCATTCATCCCATACCTCACATACCACCACCCATAGGGGTTTCTTTGGTACCTGGGACTTCGTAGATAACGGCTTCAGTTGTCAGGAACATACCTGCAATAGAAGTAGCATTTTCGAGGGCTGTGCGTGGGACTTTGGTTGGATCGATGATACCTGCTGCCACGAGATCAGTGAACTCATTTTTTGCTGCATCATATCCGTATTGGAATTCTGGATGTTCCAGAACTTTATTGATAATGACGGAACCTTCTTGACCAGCATTTTCAGCAATCTTTTGTGTTGGATACTTGAGGGCTCGCTTCACGATTTCGACACCGATTTGTTGATCACTGTTTGGAGCTTTGAATGTATCGAGGACTTTTCCAGCCTTCAGAAGTGCGATGCCTCCACCTGGAACAATACCCTCTTCAACCGCTGCGCGAGTAGAATTGAGTGCATCTTCGAGACGGAGCTTGAGTTCTTTCATTTCGACTTCTGTTGCAGCACCGACCTTGATAACCGCTACACCAGAGCCAAGTCGTGCGAGACGTTCTTTCATCTTCTCTGAATCATACGAAGATTCAGTTTTATCGATCATACGACGGATTTCCAGAATACGGTGTTCAATTTCTGATTTATCAGCTTGTGTCGCAACGATGGTTGTGGTTTCTTTTGTAGACGTGATAGAATCGATTTTACCGAGTACTTCCATGCCGACACTCTCGAGTTTGAGACCGACTTCTTCAGAAACGACTGAAGCGCCCGCAAGAAGTGCGATATCGACGAGATTTTCTTTTCGTCGTTCTCCAAAGCCAGGAGCCTTGATAGCAAGGACAGAGAAAACACCTTTGAGTTTATTGAGAACCACAGTCGTGAGCGCTTCTGAGTCAATATCTTCTGCGATGATAACGAGTTCTCTCTTCCCAGATTGGAGGAGTGCTTCGAGAATTTTGAGAATATCCTTTGTAGAGCTAATTTTTTTATCAGTGATAAGCACTGGCACATCAGTGTAGCGAGCTTCCATTTTTTCTGCATCTGTGATCATATAGGGAGAGATATACCCTGACTTAAATTGCATACCTTCTGTCACGGTCACGTTCATACCAAATGTCTTGCCTTCTTCGATCGTAATGACACCATCTCGCTTGACCTTATCCATAGCATCAGCAATGATCTGACCAGCCTCTGCATTTTGAGCAGAGATAGTCGCAACCGAAGCAATTTCTTCAGACGTTGCCACAGGACGAGACTGAGCTATGAGTTCTTTGATAACTTCATTGGCTGCGAGCTTCATACCATTTTTGAGCTCAACCGCATTGATGCCAGAGCGTATTTCACGAAGTCCTTCGGATATCATAGCATACGTCAAAACTGTGGCTGTGGTCGTACCGTCACCCGCTGCATCATTTGTTTTACTCGCAACATCCTTGATAAGTTCAGCGCCCATATTTTCTACTGGATCCTCGAGGTCAAATTCTTTTGCGATGGTAACACCATCATTGGTCACCTGAGGAGGACCGTAGCTTTTTGGGAAAATCACATTACGACCTTTTGGACCGAGTGTCCCTGCGACCGCTTCGTGGAGTTTTTTCATACCTTCGAGCATCTTGAGACGACCTGCATCTCCGAAAATAACTTGTTTCTTTGCCATAA
>JAYSSG010000021.1:0-9047 GCA_043720655.1 Candidatus Altimarinota bacterium | reverse complement strand
GATTCTTCAACAACTCTATCGATCCATATTTGCTCCGCTTTTGGCTTATCTTTTCGGACAAGGATTTTGACGCTTTTGCAGAGATGGGCGAGATAGAGGGCTTCAGTAAAAGCTGAGTCACCGCCGCCGACTACAATCACGTCCCGACCTCGGAAAAAATTCCCGTCACAGGTGGCACAGTACGATACTCCTCCACCGAGAAGCCTATCTTCTCCAGGGATACCAAGATGTCGATAGGCATTCCCAGTTGCGTAAATAAGATAGTTACAGGTATACTCTTTCTTCTGAGCGGTTGTTATCAAAAAGCTTCCTTCATTTTGTACTTTGTACTTTGTCTTTTGTATTGTAATAACCGTATCATATGTTATCTCTGATCCTGATACTTTCGCATGTTCTTCAAACCTCCGCATGATATCACCTCCAGATTCAGAGAGAGTTCCTGGATAATTTTCGACACAATGCGAAGTAGCCAATGCTCCGCCTGGCTGAGCACCGATAATAAGATTTTGGATACCATAGCGACTCGCGTACATCCCAGCAGGGAGTCCAGCGGATCATGTTCCGATGATAATAAGGGGATAGTGCATAGGGGCAATTATTGTGAGGATACGGGATTCTTTTTATAGTCTTTGTAGAGAGTAAAAAGATAAGAAGAGTAATAGAATTTCAAAAATATCTGGACTACGGTTTGCACAAAAATCCATACCGCAGTCAAACCAGAGAACACGTACACGAGAATAGGACCACTTTCAGGATTATGCTTCATGACTTGCTCTCAGACAAAGTTGATTCCTACTTCTCCAATGCCAAGTAAAATCACAAATATGAGCGTAGATCATACTAGCATACCGAGGTATCAGAGTGTTTTCCAGAAGCGTCATCGAACGAGATTACGTGATTCGCGTATGGCTTGAAATCATGAGAGGTCTTCAAAAAAGAAGATACCATTTGCCATAATAAGAGGAACTCCAATGAAGATCATAAGCCCCACAAAAAAGAGTCCAGCAGGAATCACAAACATAGGATGGATAAAGGTAGTGAGGAAGCCAAGTGATCCGAGTAATGCCCAGCCTATGACATATAAAAAATTAGCCATTCACAACCAGAAAAAATCGGCTGATTTTCTCCAATGAGAGAGAAGTATTGTGAGAGATTCTTGCTTTTTTTTGAAATTATTTGCAAGAATTCTCATGGAAAGATAGGAACAAATCAGTGTGAAAATCAAGAAAATAAGAAACAAAATAATCCCAATAGGAATAAGCACTAAGCTGGAAATACCAGTCAGAAAAGATATATCGATATTTGTATATCGAACAAGCCAGTTTGCACCTAGAAAGAGTCATCCTCATAAAAATACGATACCAGGAGGAAGTATATTGAGTACGATCATTTGGAAAAGAGATTTCCTATTGTAGAAAAGAGCATCCCATGATTGTCGCAAAAGAGACGGAAGAGTGTGCATATTAAAAAGGTGTATGATAGAGAGAGTCATAAAAGTATAGAAGCAATAGGGGCTATTGCAAGAATTTTTTTGCTAGAAATCCAAAAAAAATCACTATACTTGTGGTATATGTGACGACGCAAACAAACCCTTTGACTGACCCATACAACCCAAACAATGATTGGAGGTGTGGTCTTGATATTTCTTGCTGTACTTGTTTTCTTTGCAGATAAGGACTATCTCACACGCTATTTGACGCCATTGTTTGGCGTTCATTTTCGATGGTTTTTCTCTCCTGTAGCGCTCCTAACGGGGCTTCATATGTTTATTGGGAAGAGCTCTTTTGATATGCGACGTGGTGGAGGTCTTGTTCTTTTTTGGCTTTCTGGTGTTTCTTTTTGGAGTTTTCTTTCGGATGAGTACGCGACCAAGAAACTTTTTTTTGATCTTCATGATCCGCTGATTCGCACCTTTGATACAATTCCTGCTGTGACCCTTATCGTAGGATGTCTCGCTTTTGCTCTCTATCTCCTCTTTCATATCTCATACCGTCGTATATTCGGTAAAATGAGTGATGCCACAGGGTATGTCTACCAAAAGCAAGTTGAAGCTCTGAATAATTTTGGTGAATCTCTTAGAGAAAAACAACAAGAAAAGAAAAAGTCTGAGCCCGTTTCGGACCGTCGTATCAAAGATAGGAGCACGACCCTCAATTCTACTATTGAAAAACTCTCTTCTACTCGAGAAGAGGCTCCAGAAAAGGTTTCATTTTTTGAAAAAATCCGTACGAATGGGTGACTTCTTGTAAAATCTGATGATGTGCCAGTACAACAAAAAATTCCTCTCTCCTCGGCAACTCGTTCAGTTCCTATTGTGACAAAAAATGTATCCCCCTCTGAAAAGACCAAAGAACCACGACATTTTAGTGGAAATTGGGATTACCCTCGCTCAGATCTTCTCTCGTTTCATCCAAAATGAAAACCCCTTACTAAAGAAGAAATCGAGCTTCAATCAGCTATTATTGAGCGTACGCTTCTCCAGTTCAAAATAGAAGTCCATATGGCGGGGTATCAAGTAGGTCCGACAGTGACACAATATCGTCTTCGTCCCGCTGACGGATCTCGACTCAATAAGATCGAAGCTCTCAAAAAAGATCTCACTCTCGCACTCAAGGCAAAAAATATCCGTATTCAAGCGCCTATTCCTGGTCTTGGACTTGTCGGTATCGAAGTGCCCAATGATCGCCGAGATATGGTGTCTCTTCGTGAAATCGTCGAATCACCCCAATTTACAAAGCATCCCTCTCGTCTTGCAATGTGTGTGGGTTCAGGTATTGCGGGAGATCCAGTTATTTGTGATCTCAAAGAAATGCCTCATTTATTAATAGCTGGTCAGACTGGATCAGGAAAATCAGTGGGAATGAACGGATTTCTGATTTCTCTCCTCTTACGTAATTCTCCTGCAGAGCTTCGGATGATTATGATCGATCCAAAACGTGTAGAGCTCGGTGTATATAATGGTATTCCTCATCTACTTGCTCCTGTTATCAATCATCCAGATAAAGCTCTCAATGCCCTGAAGTGGTCTGTGGCAGAGATGATTCGACGCTATGATCTCCTCACGGAAGTACGGTGTCGAAATCTCGGAGAATACAATGCTAAAGTATCCAATGAAGAAAAAATGCCAGCTATTGTCATCGTAATTGATGAATTAGCCGATCTTATGATGAGTGGAAATAAAAAAGAAGTAGAGACAACGATTGCCCGTATCGCACAGATGGCGCGAGCGGTGGGTATGCATTTGATTGTCGCAACACAGCGGCCATCAGTCGATGTCATTACGGGTCTTATTAAAGCCAATATTCCGAGTCGTATTGCCTTTACTGTTGCTTCTCAAGTAGACTCTCGTACGATTCTTGATCGTGTTTGAGCTGATGACCTTCTTGGTAGATGAGATATGCTCTATTCTCCAAGTGGAATGATGGAGCCAGAGCGTGTGCAGTGAGTCTTTGTCAAAACTGAGGAAGTGGAACATGTGATCAATTTTATCAAACTTCACACCGATGCAGAGACAGCTGCCAATATGTATGATATGAGTATTGTGGAAGGAGAAAAACCACACGGTCCTGGTGATGTCAACGGTGATGGAAGTGCAGATGCAGAAGATGATTTCATTATTCAGCAAGCTATCGAAGTGATTCGTTCGAGCGGAAAAGCCTCAACGTCATTGCTTCAAAGACGTCTTAAGCTCGGCTATGCTCGAGCCGCTCGTGTCATGGATGCTCTTGAAGAAATGGGTATAGTAGGGCCTTCCGAAGGAAGTAAGCCGCGAGAAATTTATTAGTATTCTTAATCTGCAAGTATGAAAATAGCTGATCTGACTGTCTATCAATCTCCATTTCCTAAGATACGTCTCTGAAAAGATGGAGATGGTGGATATATTATTTGTGATAATCTTATATATGATTGTTTTTTATCTTGAGGGATTGGAGATGATATTTCTTTTGAAGAAGATTTTTTGGAGAAATATCCTCACATTCAGTGTCATGCGTTTGATTGATCTATAGAGGCACCCCCTTCTTGATTTATACGGTATATTAATAGACACGAATTATTTATTTTAATTTTATGGAGATATATCCCAAAGGTATTTTCGGCTTATATACGTAAGATTGACAAATTGGCGAGTAAGTTTTTTTACAGATTTCACCCATACACGAAAAAAGGTTTTATTTTTTATAAAAAATATATTGGTTCACAAGAATCAGATAAATACACGCATTTGCATTCTTTTTTTAAAACTCATAAGGATATTATGATTAAGATGGATATCGAATGAGGAGAATTTGAGTGGTTCGATTCACTCAATTCAGAACAGCTTTGTAGAATACAACAGCTCGTTATTGAATTTCATACACCTTTTAATGAGTGAAAATGGAATACTCTTTCTCGTCTCGCCCAGACACATTGGTTAGTGCATTTTCATCCAAATAATTGTACGTCCGAGATGTTTAGTGTTGAAGGCGTCGCTGTTCCACATATATTTGAATGTACATATATAAGAAAAAGTATATGAGAAGCACATCTTTCCTATTCTTCCGATTATGTTCCAGGCTTACTCGATCAAAAAAATGTATATGAAAATCCAGATACTATCTTGACAGGATACCCTTATAACACGTGAGTATAGTGCATAAGAAACATTTGTTTTTTCTCTCAAAATAGAGTAGAATAAAACTATGACTCAAATAGTGACCGCTGACATACCTGAAAAAGAACGTCTTTTGAAGAATTTTTTTAATGTCATAGGCGTGTATGGAGCCGTCTGGATTATATTTCACCTCACCAGTGTATTCTTCTTTGGTTTTATTGTGGGTTCACCACTTTTGGTGGGTATTTTTCTTGGAATCGGAAATATATGGGCGATGCTCATCGATGTGCCTCTTGGTACGATACAGCGACAGGTATCGTCTAAAACGATGCTATCTATTGCAAATGGCATGATGCTCGTGGCAGCTATTATTTTCCTTTTTCTCGTCTACTCATCTTCTGATGAAGGGTTCAAGCTTAGTTGAAGTGTTATTGAGATTACAAAAAGCTTTTTCTGAACAGGAATCAATATCGTACTTCTTTTGTCTATCGGTATTCTCTACGGTACTATCAAAGAAATTTATGATATTGTGACTCTCTCCTATCTCCTCAATCATGCGGATCCCTCAGAATACGATAAGGTCCTCTCAAAAAATAATATTTCCTTCGGCATTGGGTCTGTTATCGGCGTGCTCTTGTCTATTCCGGTGCTCTGATTTCAGTCTCAATCTGTACAGCTTATTCTTTTTCTCCTTATACTGCTTGTGGGCGTATCTTCGGTCTTTATTCAGTACTATTTTGATAATTCTCATGAAGTTTTTAGTGTGGATACCGTCAAAAGTCTCAATCTCTTAGAGGAGGTAAAAAGTCTCGAAAAAACTTCTCAAACGTATGTAAAAACGAAGATGTCTACTCTTGATTTTGATCAAGCAAAAAAGAATATCACCTATCTCGTCCTCAAGCCAAAACAAATCTCACAGCAATTTGACTGGGGAGATATATGGAGAAAGACGAAACAGGAATACCGTATGATTTATGCGCTCGTATTTAGTCAAAAATCTTTCATTCCTGTTCTTCTTTGGACGACTGGTACTATTCTTCTCTTTGGTTGTTGGGATAATGTCGCGACGACTTTCTTTGTGAAATTTCTCGATGAATCGATGCAAAAAGTGAGCTGGGTTAAAAATATTATTCAAAGTGGGTTCATATTAATAGGTATTTTAGCTATTCCAGCATATCTTCTCCAGGGTTTTTGGATCAAACAAGCGGAAAAATTTGGGCGTTTTCGTATTATAACAGTCTGACTTTTTCTTTCGGGAGGAGCACTCTTCCTTCTCGCTCTTTTTGGTCGTATGGAAAATCTCTTATGACTCGTTCTTGTAATTTTCATGGGGCTTTCAAACAGTACAGGATATGCTGCAGGATATCCTATGAGTCAGTCGATATTTGCCGATGAGTATAATCGGGCATTTGCTCGTGAAAATAATACTACCGTTATCAATGCCGATGTGGCTGCTGCCCCCTTGAAGATACTCAATAACTTTGCAAATGCGGTTGGGTTGATATTCGGGGGCGCTTTGATTACTTTCTTTGGATTTACAGGAATGTTTATTATTTACGGCTCTCTCCTCATGGTATGGGGCGCTATAAGTTTCAAAAAACGTATCGTGTGGAAATTGGGATAACTGTCAAGTTATTGTAGTTCTGAAAACTCATTTTCATTTGATTCCATTTTTCAGGTATGGTACGATGGTGAGGTATGAATATCTGGCGAGACATTACCCGTCGAAAAAAACACACGATTCTCAATGTTTCTCGTGATATTTTTGATACCACAGAAGATGTCTTTGAATGGGCAGAGCATACAGAGAAAAAATTTCAAAAAAAACACCATTGGTTCAAAAAAGTGAAACCCCTTTTCCATTTTATCCTCCTAACAAGCATTCTCTTCTCAATACTGCTTCTTGTTTCAAATTGGTCAGCCTATACAGCCTTTGCTCGTGCTATTTTAGTTCCGGATGAGCTCATAGAGACACAGAAGTCTATCGAAGGAAGCCTCAATCAGGTACAAGTGCTCAATTCTGCTCCTACAGAAACACCAGCAGATACAGCTCGCCAACTCAGACAGCAAAAAGTGATTAAGAGGCAACTCGCTCAAAAACAAATAGTAACACAGGAAATAGGACTCTCATACTTTGATCAAGATATAAATGACGTCTCTCTCTCTCTCGAGATAACACCGTATGAAGATAGAATACTGATTCCAAAAATTGGAAAAAATATTCCACTTATCAATGTCGAACACCTTGATGCGAGTAGCTCGGAAGAATGGCATAAAATATTTATGCAAGAACTGGAAAAAGGCATTATCAAATATCCTGGTTCTGCGAATCCGTGATCAGAGGGAAATAGCTTCATCTTTGGACATAGTTCCAATTATCCATGGGCAAAAGGTGATTACAATGATGTATTTGCACTTTTAAATGAGCTTCAGATATGAGATGAGATTATTGTGTTTTTTAAGCAAAGAAAATATGTCTATGTCGTCCGTGAAAAGAGTATTGTTAAACCTGGTCATGTATCGTCTCTTGGGGAAACTCCCAATAAAAAGCAATTGACACTCATGACATGCTGGCCACTAGGCACTACTCTCAATAGGCTGCTTGTTATTACAGAATTGAAGTCTACTACACCTACTGTCAAAATATAATTTTTTATTATGCCATCATTTCTCTTAGCATTCTACAGTCCATTTCCCCTCTTTATGAGTTGATTTTTTTGGGCCGATGTTTGCTCGATATGTCTCTTTGTTTTTCTTATATCGCTTATTATTAAGCGTCAATCGGAGAATATGTTACAAAAAAATAGTATCTACAATAAAGACTTTCTCAAGTTCCGTACCGAAGTGTATGCCAATTATGAGAAAAACTTCTTTGTCAGATAAGAGCTACTAGAAAGAGTATTCATATTTTTTCCAACGAAATCGGATCATCTGACTGACAGAGAAAGGAGAGAGTATTTCTTCTTCTATGAGTGTATTGATATGGGTTTCATCACCAGGAAACACTTCAATCCCAAGAATGATGTTCATTCTCAGTGCCTGTTGCAGGATTCTCAGATCATGTGATCAACGAATAGGGGGCGTAGTCATACCATAGGGGGTGTGATTTTTATCCCGAGTGTGTAGAAATTTTTTGTCTTTTTCAGACCACAGAGCATGTCTGAGAGAGATACTAGCTATGACCTGTACGGTATTTGGAAGTGTATAATTTTTAGCAAGAGCATCTTCATAGCCTTTCTTTTTGTAGTACTCTCTCAGTATTTCAGCACTTTTCGCACAAGAGATACCCCGAAGATGGCATCGATATGATGGATTATTTTCAGCTTTTTGAATTATTTCTTTCAGAAGTGTTATTTCATTTTCTGGGTCAAATTGCTGTACCCAATTATCGTACCCTTCCCAAGCTTTTTCCGAAGAGGGTACTGTGACGATTTCACCTGAAAACTTCCAGGTATCAACCAAAAATGCTACCCACTCAAACATGTTTGAGCCATCAGGTACAAAGAGTATTGTATCATCAAAAAACTGCCACATACTACTCAGTGAGATTTTTCCTATATTCCATCCAGTCTACATAAAATATATGAAGTATTGATGCAAGGGGTACGGAAATAAGAACGCCTATTATTCCGCCAAGTGTGGCACCGACGAGAGTCATAAGGAAGATATAGAGAGGTGAGAGATTGAGTGTACGGCTCATCACCATAGGTACCATGATATTTCCTTCTACCCATTGGAAAAAGACATAGAGACCTGAAATGGCTACAAGAGATCCGATTCCAGCCTCTGGACTGACAAGTACCATCAGAAAAGCCGTCACCCATGCAAAAAGTGGTCCAACATAGGGGACAAACTCCATCATTCAGGCGATAAGCGCAAGTGCGAAAATATTTTCTATAGGAACTCCAAAGAGAGAAATAATCCATAGTCCGACAAAATTGAGTGCAAACATAAGTCCAACGAGCTTTACTTGTCCTTTGAGCCACGAATGAAGAGCATTATTGATAGCATCTTGTCGGTGCTTAAAGTATTTACCGAGGTCTCTCGGGAGTGTCCGGAAGAACCATTTAAGGAGTCGTTTTCTCTCGAGAAGTGTCAAGAAGGTGACGAGGGAGAAGAGAATAATAAAGACCACGGTTGATGTGATACTTGAGGCAAATGAGATACCGAGATTAGATACTTGTCAGAAGCTTTTCTGTGTGATTGATTGGAGGAGATTGAGATCGATATTGTCAGAGAGATTATTGGTAATAAGAGAGGTTTTTTCCTTACTGAGTATCATATCGGCAATCATTTTTGTATCAAATTCATTGCGGATAATTTTGCCAGCATTGAGAGGGAGAGTATCAAGAAGGGGGAAGTTATTTTCTGCTTGTACTTGGATAGAAGTGATACCGCGTCAAAATGCTTCTTTGGTGTTATTCCCCAGATCAACAAATATAGGGATAATAGCGAG
>JAYSSG010000020.1:0-9085 GCA_043720655.1 Candidatus Altimarinota bacterium | reverse complement strand
CCCATTCTCTGTAGAAAGAGCAAAATGGATTAAAGACAGGAGCATCCTTGAGCGGTGTATATTTTCGGATATGTTCCTTAAATCCTTCATAATTTCATGATATACTTTCAAGTACTTCTTCGATGTTTACTCGTCCATTATGTGTTCCGTACACGACATTTTTCCAATGATAGAGTTCTATGTTTTTTGCTTGCTCTAACAGAATCATCTGTTCCGTGATACCAGCATTTTTACCAAGCCTATCCCGTAGTCATGTCTGTAGAGTCTGGGCTGCCCAGTAGACACGAGTGCTATCGTATTGACCTCCATTGAGCTTCAGAAGGTAATCAATCATCATTTTTTCTAAATAGAAAAACGTTGCCTTATCTTCAAGATCTGAAGTAATACTTGCGACGAGTTCATGGATGGTCGTTACATGTTCATCGACATTAGTTCCTTGATTTTTTATCATACATGCGGCCACGAGAGCTGCTACAGAATCAGAAACCTCTATAACTGTTTTTTGATCTTCTCGGAGTGTATTTTTTGCATAATTATGTGCATTGATAGTGCTGTATATATCGTCATGAATTTGTATTTTTGCTCTCTTTAGTGCACTCATCTTCGTATTTTGTGTTATATTTCTTTTTTCTTGAAACAATCCCACTGTACCGTCAGGTGATACTACCACTCTTCCGCTCGCTATAGGGTTTGTATTTTTAAACCAGGTCTGAATTTTTCTTACCATTTTTCGCATATCTTCAATCGTTCGCATTTTAGCAAGTGATATATTTCATTGTTTTTTTCCAAAGCTCTCTGCTAAAAAAGGATCTATTACCACCTCTTGTCGTTGCTCCCTTTCGGTATGTTTTCCGGAAACTTTCAGGAGAGCATTTTCTGGGCTAAAAGCTCGTATCATCCATCCAGTTGTCGAATGAGGAAGACGTCAAAAATATTTCGACTGATTTTCAGGTGTCCTAAGATCGTGGTACGTATATCCCCGTTGTTTTCAGGACTGTATCTGTTCTGCAATGAGCATATCTCTCCATTCCTGAAGTTGAGGATGTCTCTCAAGGAGTAATTGAAGAGTCTTTGTCATGACGACTTCTTCTGCGGTATTTTCTGGAGTACTACCTGGTTGTTGTGAATCTTGCTCAGACATAAAAATATTTATTGTCTACATATCATAGAAAAAATTTGCAAATTGCAAATATCTCATACAATGTCGCTCGTTGGGAGATTCGCCTAGGCGGACCGCTCGCACCAATATTTCTTTATTTTTCTTTTATGCCACGAGGCAAAAAATACACTGCTGCGCTCAAGTTCGTTGAGCCAAATAAGATCTACTCTATTGAAGAGGCTATTGCCCTTCTTGAGAAGACAAACTTCGTCAAGTTTGATCCAACGGTTGAAATCCATTTTCACCTCGGTATCAACGCGACTCGTGCTGACCAAATGGTCCGTATGGGTATGACACTTCCTCATGGAACGGGTAAAACAGTTAAAATCGCTGCATTCAGTGATGCTGGCGATGAGAAGGCTCTTATTGGAGCTGGAGCTATCGTAGCTGGTGGTGATGACCTCATCTCAGGTATTGAAACAGGATCTACTCCTATGAATTTTGATATCGCTATTGCTACACCTTCTATGATGCGTAAGATGGGTAAGATTGCTAAGGTTCTCGGACCAAAGGGTCTCATGCCAAATCCAAAATCAGGAACAGTTGGTGATGATCTTCTCGCTATCATCCAAGAACTCAAGGGTGGTAAATTTGAAGTCAAAAATGACAAACAAGGTGATATCCATGGTATGGTAGGAAAGCTCTCATTTGGTGCTAAAAAGCTCTCTGAAAATCTTCAAGCTTTTGTACACAATGTAAATGAGGCTCGACCATCAGGACTCAAAGCAAATGCGACTTTCATCAAGTCTATTTCTGTTTCTACAAGTATGTGACCTGGTATTTCTGTAAAGGTATAATAATAATTCAATTGTACATTTAAAAAAACCTCTTCAGCTGAAGAGGTTTTTTTGTTACACATACTAGTTGTTATTCCATTTTAGTTGAGAGTTTCCCTTCTACAAACTCTCGTTTCTTTGCAAATTTTTCCCGAACCAGTGTTTGAAGTTTCTCAGGATTTTGAGCTCAGGTATGTGTTGCTACGATTTCTGGAGCGAGGAGCTCCCCTGTCTCTACTTCTTTTTTACCATCCTTGACGGTCTTGAGAACAAATGAGAAATTCTGTTGCTCAGTGAGAAGAGAAGTATTCATAGTGCTGCTCATATTCGGTGCGAGTATTTTTGCATCCTCGTGACTCGTATGAAATGCGATGATATTACCTACATTACCAAGTATCGCTTCGATCAGTTTTTTATCCACCTGTCCGAGATATTGATGTGCTATGATGAGTTCGAGACCATACTTTCGGGCTTCAGAAAAAATATCAGCAAAGCTCTCAGTAGCAAAGTTTTGAAATTCATCCACATAGAGGCGAAATGGTACTCGCTTCTCAGGTTCAATAGTAGCACGACTCATAACATCGAGTTGGAATTTGCTCACCAGCATGGATCCAAACATATCACTCACGTCTTCTCCGATTTTTCCTTTTGAGAGATTCGCGAGAAATATTTTGCGATTATCCATGACCCATCGTGGAGAAAATCCAGATTGTGGTTGGCTGACAATATTACGAATGAGAGGTACAGAGAGAAACTGCCCCACCTTATTGAGAATTGGACTCACGACCTCCGCCTGTCTTACCTGAGACATACTGGCAAATTCTGTTGACCAAAACTTCTGTAAGAAAGGATTTTTGATTTGTTTAAGATATTTTTCTCGGAAGTCTTCATCGGTGAGGAGCATAGTCAGATCCAGGAGTGTGCTTCCTGGCTTTTCAAGCAGAGTAAGGGTTGCATTTCTGAGAATGTACTCGAGACGGGGTCACCAGCTATAGCCAAATATTTTTTTGAAAACACCAACAATAGAGCTTGCCACGAGAGAAGAAAACTGTTCGTGAGTATTTTCGAGAATATTAAACCCAATAGGATACTCGATATCAGCGAGATCAAAGAGGACGACATCGTTGCTACGAGACTTGGGAATACGATGAATAATTCGGTCATAGAGGTCTCCATGAGGATCTATCAGTCCTACTCCTCGTCCAGCATCAATATCCTGGAGTATCATACGCTCCATAAGTGTGGATTTTCCACTACCAGTTTGCCCGACAATAAGAGTGTGGCGACGGAGGGATGCTTGATCTATAGTGATAATACTTTCACCTTTTTCAGAGATGCCGAGTAATGTAGGTCATTCTCTGAATGGAGGTATTTTTTCCACTGCTTTCTGTATTAGTTCTTGTTCTTCTGATTCTCATTGAATGGTTGGGAGTACATCTCCTACGAGCATATTGCTGTCAATAATCATCTCTTCTGCTGGCATGTTTGGATTTTGTTCCCAGATATTTTCTACTTTTTTATTTTTATCTTTATCTTGCCAGAAATTTCCTCTCTCTACGAGGACGTCACGTAAACTTACAAATTTCTCACTTTTTCGTGCATTTTCTGGAACGATGGGCACGGCTTCTGAGAGTACAGACATTGGAATATCCTCTAGGGCATAGTCATAAAATATTTCCTCGGGTGTTTCTTTATTCTCCTTGATAGTATAGACTTTTTTTGGTAATATCACTGTTGCTGGTATCTCATCCTCTTTCTCAAAAATAGGACCAATACTGTCATCATCTCAGAAAATACGAGTATCAATATCCTCAATTCCACCGATCTCTTCTGGTTGGATAGATATTGGTAATTCTTCTGAATAGATAAATGGAGATAGAGTCTCTTCTTCTCGAGCTACAGAGAAATCTGACGGAGACACGTTTATCTCGGGATGACTTACAATTGTTTCCTCATTACTTTCGACAATATCCTTGTCCAAAATAAGAAGGGAGAGAAAACGTTTCAGAGGATAGAAGGACTGCTTCTTCATAATATACAATTCTACAAATTATATCTATATGTCAATAGACTCTATGCACAAAAAAACCCTCCGTCTAGACGGAGGGTTTTTTAAAAGTTTTTTATTGAAATACTACTTGAGACTTTGACCCAAGAATTGGATAACAAAACTCGCGATAGTAGATGCAAAGAAGATCACCAAGAGACCAATAATTGCATTGATAATGATTTTCTTTCCTGCTTCTTTTCCTTCATCCTCTGCTCCAGAAGTAAGAATCTTCCATCCTCCGTAGAGAGCCATACCTACCATAATAAGGTAGAGAAAGTTAGTAGCGTATACTATATATTTTTGAATGATATCGACAGGCGCAGACCCATCTGTCCCCTGAAGACCAGAGTCAATTCTTTCCTCGCCAAACTTGATTTCAGCCATAGCTGACTGCATACTAACAACAGTTCCAATTCCAGCATACATAAAACTTTTAACGGTGTTCATAAAGGAGTATTAAGAAGTAAACACATTTGAATTATACGCTACATGAGCGAACTTTGCAACTATTTCATCTAGACAAATGGTGAAACATTACTCAATACATTTTTTCGTGTGGAAGGCATGCGTCCTCGTCAGAAAATATAGGGTAAAAATGTTGATATATAGGGCTTTCAAGACTTTTCTCGAGAGATAGAAAGGAGTATACCTGCAGCCGTCAGTGTGGAGAGAAGTGAGGATCATCCATAGCTTATGAAGGGGAGAGTGAGACCGGTATTAGGAAATATACTCATATTTACACTGATATTGACAATCATTTGCCACGTAATCCACACGACAATACCAAATGCTAGATACTTACCAAAGTCATCCTCACATGCCAGAACAATGAGGAAACCACGATAAGCAATAAAAACATAGAGAGCAATCAGTATAAATGAGCCAATAAATCAGAGCTCTTCTGTGATGACGGAAAAAACAAAATCACCCTGTGGTTCAGGGAGGTATCCGAACTTCTGTATTGAATTCCCAAATCATA
Source organism: Candidatus Altimarinota bacterium (assembly GCA_043720655.1). Classification (GTDB taxonomy): domain Bacteria; phylum Patescibacteriota; class Gracilibacteria; order BD1-5; family JAGOOR01; genus JAGOOR01. The sequence goes on along the minus strand of JAYSSG010000020.1, from coordinate 4,121 downwards.
AACCGAGGAACCCGCCGCTTCCTATGGCAATCAGTGCTTGTTTGTTTTGATGGTGCATGGTGTTGTTTTCTATAGCTTTCTTGTTACCCGAGAAGAAGGAATTGACACGATCGTTGATATAGGAGAATTTTGTCCTCTCCTCTGGAGTATTATAGCTTCAAAGTGTATAGAAAAGAGAAGCCATGACGAGACCAATTCCAAAGAGTATAGCCAATATCCGCACATTGCCTCCAGCAACAAAAAATATAGACACTGCAATAGGTATGATGATAAAAAGTGCTCAGAGATCAGGCTGAAGAAACACCAAGATAATAGGGATAATAATGGAGGCTATGAAAGGAATAAATCCTTGCTGGGTATCGGAAAGCGAGTTTTTATATCGACTACAAAAAGATGCCACTGTGAGGATGATAGAGAGCTTGAGAAATTCTGTTGGTTGGAGAGCAAAGGGAAGTCATGGGATATCAAACCAGCCTCGAGCACCGTTGATTTTGACACCAAAAATAAGGACTCAAATCAGTAATGCGATAACGACTGTTGCAATTCATTTTGTGTATTTTTTCCACCACATATAGGGGATTTTGATAGCGACCACCATCGCAGCGAGACCGATACCTATCTGTATGATATTTCGGATAATAAAGCGCCAATTATTAGGAGCTTCTAGAGTACCAGATTCTACGAGTTTTCGAGTGATACGATAGGAATCATAGACGCTTACAGAGCTGATCATCACAGATCAGAAGATCACAAGTCAGAGAATGGTAAATAAGAGGGGATAGTCGATATCTTTATGTTCTTTCATAGGGGCAGATTATAAGAGTTCTCCCAGCTTCTCAAAGAAATAGTCAATCTCTTTTTGTGTTGTACTATGACCAATACTGACACGTACGGTTCCTGAGACTCACCAGGAATGATGGAGAGGATCACAACAATGATGTCCACTTCGTACGCAGATACCGTACTTATCGAGGGACTCTGCAACATCATTTATGTGCTTGTTGGGCACGATAAAAGACCATATTCCGAGAGCATGAGGCGTGTTTGAGTGAAAGAGTTGTATATTTCCCCCGTCTGCAAGAGCTTGAAAATGAGCATTTGTATATTGTATGAGATTATGATATTCTTGATATTGATTTTCATCTCTCTCGGAAAGCATATCTATTGCAAGTTTCAGGCTCACGGCACCAGTAATATGAGGCGTTCCGGGTTGCCATTTTTCTGGTATTCCAGCTTGTTCGTGAGTTATTTCTGATACAAAGTTCACTGCACCACCACCACTTATTGGACACTTCCAAGCTTTTTGCAAAACTCTCCAGAGCACCAATACGCCGATGCCAGTGTCTGCCATCATTTTATGTCATGAGAATACCATCCCATCAGCCCCGAGTCACCGCATACTGATTCATCCGTGTATCATTATTTGCGCTGCATCGATAAAAAAGAGTCTCTCTTTTCAGATGATATTTCTCACTTCTTCAAGCGAATGGATAGCACCCGTCACATTGCTTGCATATTGAAGACTCACAACCACTACACTTTCGTCAAGGAGGCTTTTAAGATGGTTCATATCTATCTGAAAATCTTTGTCTAATTGTACAAATTTGATGCTCGCCCCAACGCGTTCTGCGAGTATTTGCCATGGTACAATATTTGCATGATGTTCAGACTGGGAGAGGAGAATAGTGTCTCATTTTCCGATAATTTCATTATGTTCGAGAGCGAGTGTGATGAGATTTATTCAATAGGTAGCTGAATATGTATAGAGGACTTCTACAGGTTCACAGCCAACCCATTTTGCGACAGTTTTTTTGGAATTTTGATACCATTCTTCGGCATCTTCAGAGAGCGCATAGAGTCCTCGGCCAACATTTGCGTAATGGGAAAGCTCAAATTCTTGTCTTGCTTGAAGTACGCCAGCGTTTCTTGGAGCTGTCGAAGCATAATCGAGATAAATAGTGTCCATGGGCTTATTGTATGGAGAATGTTATTTTGGCAAATCCTGGTTTGCAGTGATAAAAAACACCTCTCTATTGATTTATAAATATAGTCCATACCATAAAATTATGGAACTTATTAAGTGAACAGATACTTCAGAAAGTGAAATATTACCTTTTGTATCAGGGGGGGATCAGATTGTGCGAGATTTTCTCGATGAGGCATATCCTGTCATTATAGGTGAGAAGAACTATGGGGGGCCTACGAGTACGAGTATTATTGCTGCTGATACTTTCACGAGCATTGATGTTTTATGTCACAATATTCGTATCTATCTTGCCCAGCTCAACATCCTAGCTATTTCATATCCTCAAGCTTGACCTACAACCCGCGATGCTATCGAAATTGTACGCTGATTTTGTCATGACATCTTAAATTATTCAAATATCTTTTCACATTGCGGGGACAATAAAATGTTAGCAGCTCTATCAGCTCAGAGATGGATGATGTATCTTGATTCTATCAAAAATATTTCTCGACAAAGTGAAAGAGTTGATAGCTATAATCAGGGCCTAGAAAACTGGGAAGAAAAAATACTCACTTTTGTGAGTATCGAAAGACTTCAAAAGGAAATTCGGATTTCTGAGAATTGAAGTGCTGTTTTTGAAGGTGATTATTGCTTTATTCAGGATTGGTTTCAGGGGAAATTTTGAATTGATTTTTGACAAGCAAAGAGTATTACTTTTTCTTCCGATACCATACATTACCCAGATGAAATAGTTCATCTTGATGGCCTCCCAAGAACTCTGAATGATTTTTTCCAACAAATAATCGAAGAAGTTAAAAATTTTATTCGAGTATTCTCTATCTGATCGAATTGAGTGCGTCTGAATCTTAAGGAATTGGAAACAAAAATAGAGAGTTTATCGGGTCAGTTTTTTGTAAGTGCATATTGATCTGTCTATGATTTACCTGAGACAGGATTAATCTTGAAAATTCAACTCTGATTTCATGATCTCTTAGAGGCAAATAATTATTTTCCACGCTCCCCGTCATTTTAAAATATAGGATTGACAACTCACAGAAGATATTATTTATATAAAAATAAAATTTTTACTTGTCAAAATAAAATTTTTCATATACTGCATCTCACAACATTACCTACAACGTTTCGTTTGTTCGCTTTTCGAGAATGAAGTTCTATCAAAAAAATTAGGACCGCATCTCACAGCGGTTCTATTTTCTTTCTCTTTTTTTATGTGAGATTTTTCAGGTTTTTCGGGTGGTGGTCGTGATTCTCGTTCTGGTTACCAGCACAAAACTGGTGGCGGATACAGTGGTGGTAAATCAGGTGGTGGTCGCCACGGTGACCGTGATGCAGGTGCTCCAGAGGAGCGATCTGGTTTTGGTCGTGCCAGTTTTAGTGAGCCGCGAAGTTATGGCGGTGGATCATCATCAGGCGGTGGTGGATATGGTCGTCGAACGGGTGGTGGAGGCGGTGGTGGCTTCAACCGCGGTGGTCGCAGTGGAGGTGGACGATTTATGCAAAAACAACCAAGCTACAAGCAGTATATGTATACTCCTTCAGATACGGAAGCTACAGAAAAGAGTCCAGGTTATGAAGTGTTGGTAAAATTTCATGATTTTCCTCTTCATGAAGGTATCCTCAAGAATATCGATAAGAAATGATATGAAAAACCAACAGAAATTCAGGAAAAAACAATTAATTCTATTCTTGGTGGTCGTGATGTCCTTGGTCTCGCTAATACTGGGTCTGGTAAAACAGCGGCGTTTTTGATTCCTTTGATTCATAAGATGTTTACTGATCCAACACGAAAGACACTCGTGATGGTACCAACTCGTGAGCTCGCTGATCAAGTACGTACAGAGTTTCAATGGATTGCTCAGGGTTCTTTTCTTCGTTCGACTGTGGTCGTCGGTGGTGCGAATATGTACCAGCAGATTACTGATATTCGACGTGGTACGCATTGTATCATAGCGACTCCAGGACGACTCAAAGATCTCTACGATCGTGGTGTGATTGATTTCTCTGATTTCCATCATCTCGTTCTCGATGAGTTTGACCGTATGCTTGATATGGGATTTGTAAACGATATCAAAGAAATCGTTGCACTTCTCCCTGCTGAGCGTCAATCACTTCTTTTCTCTGCGACGATGTCTCG
>JAYSSG010000019.1:0-1711 GCA_043720655.1 Candidatus Altimarinota bacterium | reverse complement strand
GAATTCTTCTGTAGGTCAAAAGCTTTTTCCTCCGAGATCACAAAAAACAATATAGGAGTGGGGATATTTCTTGAGTGTTTCAAGTACGTTTCTGGTATCTCGCTGGCGACATGCCTCAATGTCATCATATTTTGTTGGTTTTAAGAGAACTATCTCCAGTTCTTTTGTAAGTCTTTTTTCATACTCTTTAATAGGTTTTTCAAAGTGATGCCAGGAATCTGCAACTGTCATGAGAGTAAGATATTTCATGAGATTTTAGCTATATTTTTTCTTATGAATGATTTTTTTATACTCATGTTGAATCAATAGAATAGTAAGTATATCAAAGAGAGTCGCTCCGAGAAGTATGTATGATCCTGTATGGCTGTATCTATAGATTTCATAGCCCACAAACAGAATAAGGATTACGCTAGCTATTTTATGTATTTTATTATTTTTACTCAAGAGTGCAAAAGCTAATCATATTTTGATAATACCATGTAAAAAAAGATAGAGCATAACAAATATTTGAGTGCCTGGAAGAATATTGTGTGAGAAATAGATTAGATAATTGGCTATAAAATCCTGCGGATCATGTATAAGCTCTTTCCGAACTAGGTAAGGGATAATAGTCGCAAGAGAATGTTTTCAAAAAACAAAGAGAATGACACTAGCCAAGACATCGACGATACCATCAATACCTTTTATGATGACAACAAATTTAAAAAATCGATGAAAAAGTAGTTTATAATTTATTTTTTTCATAGCAAAATAGTGGGGGGTTTCCTCTGAATTATATGTACTCTCGCTCTTTTTCAATCTATAGCATTTTTAAAAAATTGATTCTCTGAGAAGAACACTATAATAAATGCATACTATGGCGATAAAAGAAACCTCTCAAAAAGAAAAACGAATCTCAACACCCAATCCTATCACGGAAGATGTAGGAGAGGAGTCATTGCGCCCGAGAAAACTCTCTGAATACATCGGGCAAACAATGATAAAAAAACATCTACAAGTCGCCCTTGATGCTGCAAAGATACGCTCTGCACCTGTCGAGCATGTGCTATTTTATGGTCCCCCATGACTTGGGAAGACAACACTTGCTATGCTGGTAGCAGCTGAAACAGGTGGAAGTCTCCGTCATACTTCTGGCCCTGCTATTGATAAGCCTGCTGACATGCTCTCGGTTTTGACGAGTTTGCAACCAGGAGACATCCTCTTTATTGATGAGATTCATCGATTAAAACCAGTCATTGAAGAGATACTTTATTCCGCTATGGAGGATTATCAGATAGATATTATGGTTGGAAGTGGTCCTGGTGCCACGTCAGTAAAGATGGATCTCCCAAAATTCACTCTTATTGGTGCTACCACTCGACTTTCTTCTCTTTCACATCCACTCCGTGACCGTTTTGGACATATCTGGAAGATGGATCTCTATGAAAATGAAGACCTCGCAAAAATCGTCGAAAGAAGTGCAAAAATTCTTGGTGTTGATCTCGGAAATGATGAATCACTCGAAATAGCCAAGCGAAGTCGAGGGACTCCGCGTATTGCCAATCGTCTCACAAAAATAGTACGCGACTATCATATCCTTGGAAAACTCTCTGAATTGTCTGAGCTTTTTCGTGAAATTCATATTGATGAATATGGTCTTGATGATATAGACAGACAACTCATTCGACTCCTCGGAGAAAATAATGGAAATGCTATGGGTATCAATACTCTT
>JAYSSG010000018.1:0-3866 GCA_043720655.1 Candidatus Altimarinota bacterium | reverse complement strand
GAGCCTGTTTTGCATCCATAAAGTTATCACGATCACAATCCTTCTCGATTTGTTCCACAGGTTGCCCAGTATGTTTTGCGAGAATTCTGTAGAGAATACCTCCAGTTTTGAGGATATGTTCGGCAGCGATTTTGATCTCAGTTGCTTGTCCTTCAGCTCCACCAAGTGGTTGATGAATCATGATTTCTGAATGGGGAAGAGAATAACGTTTTCATTTGGCTCATCCCGCAAGAATAATAGAACCCATACTCGCAGCCATACCAATAGCTACAGTGATAACATCTGGCTTGATATATTGCATCGTGTCGTAAATGGCAAGTCCTGCTGTTACATGTCCTCCAGGAGTATTTACATACATAGTAATAGGCGCTTTTGAGTCTTGTTTCTCGAGGAAGAGGAGCTGTGCAATAACAGTATTTGCTACTTGTGAATCAATAGCCTCACCGAGAAATATGACCCGATCCTCAAGGAGTCGAGAATAGATATCATAAACACGTTCTCCGCCAGGAGTTTTATCAATAACAGTAGGGATGAGATGGTTTTTGATGTGAGATGTTTTTTTGAGAGTAAGAGTTTTTGGCATAAAAATGAAAATAAAGTATACGCCCTATACTATTCTAAAAAGCTCATATACAAGAGACTGAAGTATGTTTTTCTCTTTTCAAAATTTACCGAAGTGGTCTGGTACAGTAATTTTCTGCTAAATATATTATTGACATATAATTAAAAATATTTTAAAATATGTTTATGAAATTTATCGTATTCTCTTTTCTCTTTGCAACATTTCAGATTTCTGTCTTCGCGGAAGCTCCTTATCACTCTAAAGCAAGTGATATCGTGCATCTTGAGCATCCCGATCATGTTCCACATCATCCGAGAGGTAAAGACCCAACAGATCAATGAAGTCATGATGGCATCGTATATCCTCGAAAAAAAGTCAAAAAATGACTTTTAGAAGTGGTGTAGGGGATATATTTTCTTGATTTTTGGAGGAATAGAATCCTATTCCTCTTTTTTTTCTCTTTTTTTCTCTACAATGTCTCTATGAATTCTTATGATAATCTTCTCAAAAAATGAGTGTCTCGCATCATTGATGAGAAACACCTCTTGCAAAACTTAGAAAGTGGTAAAAAACTTAGGATAAAATTTGGTATTGATCCAACGGCTCCAATAGTGCATATCGGACATGCTGTACCTATTCTCAAGCTGAGAGAATTCCAAAAACTCTGACATGAAGTGATTTTGCTTATCGGTGATGCGACAGCACAGGTTGGCGATTCATCGGATAAAGATGCTGAGAGACCCATGCTTCAGCGTGAAGAAACCAAAAAAAATGCTGAGAAATATCTTTCTCTTTTTGGTAAGATTCTTGATCTTGCAAAAGTACACGTGTACTACAATAGTGAATGACTCGACGCAGTGAATTTTTGTGGGGTAGGGGAGCTTGCAAAGCATTTTTCAGTAGCTGAGATGCTTGATCGTGATAATTTCTCAAAACGATTTAAATGAGGCGTGCGAATTAGTTTACAAGAATTCCTCTATCCTATCATGCAGGGTTACGATAGTGTCGCTATTGCTCGTAAATATGGCTCTTGTGATGTGGAAATTGGCGGAAATGATCAGTATTTCAATCTCTTGGCAGGACGTACTCTCATGGAGGCTCATGGTATGGAAAAACAGGATATTCTCATTACGCCACTTATTATGGGGACTGATGGTCAGAAAATGAGTAAAACAAAAGGAAATTATATTTCTCTCGATATGTCAGCCAATGATATGTTTGTAAAAATAATGGAGATACCTGATGAGCAAATTATTCCATATTTTGAGAGCTGCACAACTTGCGATTTGGAAGAAATAGAATGGGAGAGAAAAAATCTCGAACTCGGTAATCATCCAAGAGATGCAAAGCTGAGGCTTGCAGAAAAAATAGTATGACTATATCATGATCAAGATACGGTTTTGCGTTCGAGGGCTTACTTTCAAACAGCTATTCAGACTTGAGGAAAGCCTAAAGATGAAGATGTCATGATGTATCCTTGTGCTCCATGAGAAATACCATTAGTAACACTTATTCGTGAGATAGGCATGGTAGGAAATTCGACAGAAGCTCGCAATGCTATTACTGGAGGAGGTGTAAAAGTGGATGAAGTCATTGTTTTTGATGTAAAGGCAACCCTCATCATATCTTCCGATAAAAAACTTATACAAGTAGGAAAGAAAAAATTTGGTTATGTAGTTTCGGAAGCCTAAAACAGGTTACTTTATCTTGCATTTCTTTATTTTTGTGTACTATCAGGGCACTTATTTATTTTTAAGGTATTTTTATGGCAAGTATGGACGATGTAAAGGTTGGTAAACGTATCCTCATGGATGGTCAACCGTATGAAGTGATAAAATCAGAGCACCTCAAGGTAGCCATGGGAAAGGGTATGGAAAAATGTATGATCGTAAATCTCTTGACTGGTAAAACTATTCCACAAACATTTCATGCAGTGGATAAAGTAGAGGCAGCTGATATTCAGATGCGAGATGCGGACTATCAATATTTTGATGGTATTTCGTATCACTTCATGGATATACAAAACTATGAGAGCTATTTCATCAATGCTGATGTTATCGGAGAAAAGAAATATTTCCTCGTAGATGGGAATAAGACAACCGTGATGTTTTGGGATGGTAATCCTATCAATGTACAGATTGATCCTTCTGTCACTCTAGAAATCGAAGAAACGCCTCCAGGAGAAAAAGGAAATTCTGCTTCTAATAATCTCAAGCCAGCAACAACAAATACTGGTCTTCAGATAAAAGTCCCACTCTTTATTGCTCAAGGAGAAAAAGTCCGTGTTGATAGCCGCACCTATGAATATCTCGGACGAGACAATTCGTAATAGTTATGTTCCAGATTCCTTCTCATGTTCCAGACATATCAGAGCTATCTGTGAGATCTCTCTGAATTCTTGGTATTATTCTTTATAAAATAATTCGAATTAATAACCTGACTCATCAGCGGATTCTCTCATCAAGAATAGAGTCTTTAAATGCTCTTTTAGGACAAATTCGAGATGATTCTTTACGAGGCGAAGAGTGGAAAATGGCAGAAGTTCAGAATTATATTAATTATTGTTGTTATACTATTTGAATACCAAGTGTAGCAATTTTTTCTGAGGAAATCTTTAATTTGGAACATGCAGAGGCAGTAGTTTTTACTTGAAAAAAACACCAGGACGATGTTCATGATGTCCTACATTATATATTCTTAGTTCTTACTGTTATTCGAAATAGTTATTTCAAAAGAGATTTCGGGATAGATGATTAGATCTATTTCTTCATAAAAAAGGTTATTGGCTTAAAGAAAAAACCAATAAACATAATAATATTCATATAAATACTAAACGTAAGAATACCGCAGATCACAGATATCCAGAGGGCAAGATTGTAATCAAAGAGTTTTTCGATAATGGCTTTATTTCAAGAATTTGGTGTTTTGACAGCTTCTTTGGCTTGTTCTATGCCAAACATTTTTGCTATCTCTTGGTAGGCTGTTGTACTGGTTATTTTTTCTACGGTAGTGCCTGTTTTTTTAATAGCTACTTGACTACTAATATAGACTTCTTGTATTCCTCATACGACAGCTTTTGTCGGAGTGTACACAGTTACTGAAACCCAGGCTGAGAGGATAATTCCTGCAATGAGAATAATGATTTTCATATAAATATAATCTTGGAGTTATTTACTGACACAAAGATGGTGTCGCTCCCGTTCCTTCTTTCTCATAGGTTACCCCCGTCCTTCTATCGATATGTATTTCTCGATAACCAATATCGCGATAAATCATTATTACAAGATGCTTTATACTGGTATGG
>JAYSSG010000017.1:0-3886 GCA_043720655.1 Candidatus Altimarinota bacterium | reverse complement strand
TATAACGCATGGACGCTGCACTATCTCCATCGACGGAACCGAAGTTTCCCTGTCCGTCTACGAGAGGGTATCTGAGGGCCCAAGGTTGAGCGAGACGTACCATAGCTTCATAGACAGAGCTATCACCGTGAGGGTGGTATTTACCGAGCACATCTCAGACAATCTTTGCTGATTTACGATATTTCGCTCCAGAATGGAGAGAGAGATCATGCATAGCGTAGAGAATACGACGATGTACAGGCTTCAATCCATCACGTATATCAGGGAGTGCACGAGAGACGATGACCGACATCGCATAATCGATATAACAATTTTGCATTTCAAAACCAATATCTCGATGGACGTCGTTGAGAGCTGGGTCAATAGGGACAATATCAGGCATAATTACAACATAAGTAAGAAAGAAAAAAGCACAGAGAAAAAAGAAGGATTTTTATTTCATTTTCAGGCATTTAAATAACCAAAAAATTATACAAAAAATCCCTTATTTGCAATACAAATAAGGGAAAAAATAAGGGAAAAACTTTACAAATTCATGAACTATTTTGTACATGCGTTACATCATAATAATCCCACTTCCCAAAACAGTCTCGCCGTCATAAAAAACACAGACTTGTCCAGGCGTTATGGCTCGTTGAGGATTTTCAAAAGAAACTTCAATGACTAAGGAATTTATGGAAAAATGTTGCCCGTCATTCTCGTGCTTGACACGAGAATCCAGGTTATTATTATCCTTATTTTCTATTGCCAGGGATGGATTCTCTGATCTCCTTTGTACTTCGTCCGAGAATGACGGAGAAATGGTATTTTGTACTTCTGCAAGACTGCATTTCTGCGCCTCTTGCCGATACCGTATCTGTGCCTCGCAATTCAGTGGCAATGAAACATCTTCCAGCCAATTCAGTTCTCAGACAGTACAGGTTGTGCTGAGAAGTCTTGGGTCGTCTTCTTCTCATACGATAATCGTATTATTCTCAACATTTTTTTCGACCACATAGAGCGCTGGTCCACCACCGACACCGATACCTTTCCTTTGTCAGATGGTGTATTGAAATGCGCCATCATGTTCACCGATAATATTACCTTCTGTTGTGACAATATTTCATTTTTTAGCGGGAATATGTGCCTTTAAAAACTCTCAAAAGTTCACTTTTCCGACAAAGCAAAGTCACTGTGAATCCTTTCTTTCGGCATTTGGTAGTCAGGCTTTTCGGGCAATAGCTCGTACCTCAGATTTTGGCAGATTTCCAATGGGGAATATTGCTTGCTCGAGTTGCTCACGAGACAATGCCGCGAGGAAATAGCTCTGATCTTTATCAGGATCGATTCATCGTAAGAGAGATGAGTGATGAGTTCCGAGTAACGAGTTGCCTGACACCCCCATATTTGTTCCCATTGTTCCGCCCCCTCATTCTAAGGGGGAGTTCAAACTGATTTCTTCTTTTTTATCATTTTGTATTTTGTATTTTGTATTTTGTACTTGCTCGCTTATGCGAGCGTAGTGTCCCGTCGCCACAGCATCAAATCCGTACGAGAGCGCCTCTTCTCGGAACAGGTCAAACTTGACCCATGTGTTGCAAAATACATCAGGATTGGGAGTGAGTCATTTTTTATATCCTTCAAAAATATACTTGAGGACTTTCCGCTCGTATTCTTCGATAAAATCAAAGGTAAAAAAAGGAATCTGGAGATATGCAGCGACTTCCTTTGCAACCGCCATATCTGTGCGTGTTGGACAGCTATCATCTTCTGTGAGATAGTTGATCATAAACCCTGCACTCACATCATGCCCCTGTTCTTTGAGAAGATACGCAGAAACAGCGGAATCGACACCACCAGAGAGTCAGACGAGGATTTTTTTTTGTGACATGGATATACAAGGATATGATCATATAGTAGCGAAAACAGACAAAATTCAACTAGTACTTTTCTTTTGAAGAAGAATCTTGTTTGCCTTTCTCGTTTTTTTGACTAGACTACTCGTAATTAATCATTTTGTTATGTCTCTCCACTCCATATGGCACCAGGAAGAGGTCACAGATAACTACGAACATGCTGGTTGGAATCTGAGACAAGGTTTACCAGTTATTGGTACGGCAATAATAGCTATTTTATCACTCAGTACGTCGCAATGTCAAAAATCATCTGTCGCTGAAAAAGATATACCGAAACCACCATACCCAGAACAAATAATACCAGCACATCCACAAATACAATAATCTCTCTTCACTATGCACAAAAAACACATTATGTTGATGGGAATCCAAGGTTCTGGAAAAGGCACACAAGCATCACTTATTGCTCGTCATTTTGGGTTTATCAGTCTCGAAACAGGGGCTATCCTCCGAGCTGTTCTCGAAAATCCAAATCATAAACATTACAAAGAAGTTTCTGAGACGGTTCCTCACGGGAAAATGGCTCCAGATGCTATTATTTTTGATTTGATTCAAGAATTTTTTGATGCTCATTCAGATGATCGTGTTTTGATTGATGGAGCGGTACGAAATATCGCACAACGAAAATTCTTTGATGCTATCACAACTGATTATATTGTAATTCACATTGAGCTCTCAGAGCTAGAAGCACTTGAGCGTCTTCAGGGGCGTCGCATGGATCCAGTGACCAAAGAGATTTTTGGTCTTGATTTCCATGGCGATATAAATCCTGCAACCGGTAATACTCTCGTCACTCGTCTTGATGATCAAGATATTGCGAAGATCCACGAGCGTTTTGCGTGGTATGCGACGGATATCGTCCCACTACTCAACAGCTGGAAACAAGATAACTACGAATTTTATACCCTCAATGGTGCTCAGTATCGAGAAGATGTCTGGCAGGATATCAAGGAAATAGTGAAAGAGATGAATTAGATGAAATAGGCGTAATTGGTAAGGCCGCTAGGGGCTATTAACATGGGCGTCTGATTGAGATATTCTGGTGATGATTCATTAGGACATCAGGTTACACCGTTCACACAGGCTACTCTACATTCCCCAACTTCAAAAACATGGTCATCATCAGCAGTCTGACCAGCATAAGCCGGTCCTATATCATCGCTTGCTTGGAGGGGGAAATTGGAGGCACTTTCAAAAGAAGCTGAAACTGCAAAACCCATACCACCATCACAGAGCCGGTATCAATAAACGCAGTTACCCGCGAAATGGCATACCGATTTTGGACTGGTTCCCGTTGTCTGATCTGAGAGTGGATCAAATATTCCTTTTCCATTATTCGCAGCGGCTACTAGGACATGCACTGCCAGCGATGTTTGCGGAGGCTTCCCATTGATATCAAGACCTCCTAGAATGATGGTCTTTATTGCCGCTAAATCCGCAATCCTCGTTGCATCCCTCGCCTTCTTGATATATCCCGTATATGCCGAGAGACCAGCTGTAGCCAGAATAGCTATGATAGCCATCACGACCATCAGCTCTATCAGCGTAAAACCTGATTGTTTATTTTCTTGAGAGAGAGACATGGTGATGCTGGAAGAAGAAATAAAAGAAGTTAATTTAGATTCCACCTCGCTCCGCCTTTCGCGGATTGGCTGGAATGACGGGAAGTATTTTTCATTTCAGGGACAATACCAGAAACAGAAAAACAAAGAAAAAGTCCTTTAAGAGGTCCATATCGTATTGAATAAATTTATTATATTTGCAATGTGAGAAATGCAATTCCACTACTCTAGACTGTTCACATTATTGGTGCCCAGAAGAGGGCTCGGTCGCTCTCTGCCACGACCGGGGATCTCACAGACGAAGTGACAAAAGTCACTTCTTTGCTCGATTCTCGTCCTCTCAATTTTAGCATTATTTGGTGCCCAGAAGAGGACTCGAACCTCCACACCTTGCGGCAACGGCTTCTAAGGCCGTCGTGTCTACCAATT
>JAYSSG010000016.1:0-1754 GCA_043720655.1 Candidatus Altimarinota bacterium | reverse complement strand
TCCAAAGAGAGATATCGAAATCATCAATGCTGAGCTTATCATCGCAGATATCGACACGATCTCAAAGAGGAAAGATGGTGATGTAGCCAAGAAGGCACGTTCAGGAGACAAAGATGCTGTGAAACTCCTCGAAATCTATACCAAACTTTTCGAAGGTCTCAATCAAGGAAAACTCGCTATCCAAGTGGAACTCACTGATGATGAGAAGCTCCTCGCACGAGATATTCATCTTCTCACGATGAAGCCTTTTGTGTATGCTGCCAATGTGAATGAAACTGATCTCAAAATGGATGAAGCAACACTCCGTGCAAAAATCGGAGTCACTGATATGAATATCCCCGTTATTACTATTTGCGCAAAAATCGAAATGGAAATGATGGAATTCTGAGAAGAAGATCGCAAGGAATTTCTCGCAGATATGGGACTGACCAAAAATCCAGTCGATGAACTGATTAAAACTTGCTTCAATACTCTCGGACTTCAATATTATTTCACTGCTTGAGAAATAGAGGCACGTGCATGGACTATCAATAAATGAATGAGAGCACCACAGGCAGCTGGGAAAATCCACACTGATTTTGAGAAAAAATTCATCAAAGCAGAAACAGCAAATTGGAAAGATATTGCTGACAATGGTGGCTGGGCAGGCGCACGTGACAAGGGTCTCGTGCGAATGGAGGGAAAAGAATATGTGATGCAAGAAGGCGATACCGTTGTCTTTAAATTTTGAGGATAATATCAAATTCTATCCTAAAAAAATACTCGAAATCTAGAAACGGGTTTTTAGGTGAAAAATGCCTTGAATGGGATTTTGATGTCAGTGATTTTGAAACATTCCAACTGTTTGAGCGGGATGAAATCAGAATACAACTCGAAATCAGTTTATAGCGATAATTTGTCCCCTACATGATTTTAGTACTTTTTTCAGAAAAAGTACAAATATGAAGCCACAAATTAGAATAGTTTGATAACCTGGATTCTCAGGTCAAGCCCGAGAATGACGGAACAACGGGGTGACGGAAAATAATCTACGCTCCGAAAAATCTATCAATTTTCTCCGTCTGATAACGACGGAACCACGTGAGTTGTCGCTTCGCATAGTGTCGACTATTTGTCTGCACAGCCTCTATAGCTTCAGGCAGTATCTTATTAACTCACGTCAAAAAATCAATCACCTCTCGATACCCAATAGCATTGAGTCCTGGGTATTTTGCGAGTATTTCTGAGGTAGAAAAAATATTTCCTTTATTGTATATAAGTTGAGATACTTCTTCGACAAGTCCCTGCTCAAACATGCCAATTACTCGCTCATTAATTCTCTCATACAAAGCTGGTCTATCGCCATCAAATGGTGTCACAAAAAATGTATCATACTCACCTTCTCGGAGCCTATGATCAGATTTCTTTGACTTGCCTGTCGCACGAAATACCTCCAATCCTCGCATCACATAGCGGTAATTTCTCGCATCCAATTCTGCCGCATAATCAGGATCTATCGCAGCAAGCATATCCCAGAGTTTTTGTTCTCACTCTATCTCACGGATTTTTTCTAGCTCTGCACGATACTCCCAATCCGGCTCTGCACGTCAGAGATCAAAATTTCCAATTATTGCATCAATAAAGAGCCCTGTTCCTCCCGAGAGAATGGGGAGTTTTCAACGAGCATGAATCTCTGAAATAATTCGCTTCGTTTCAGGCACATATTCCCCAACAGAATACGACTCAAAAATATCTCGAATATCGAGCATATGATG
>JAYSSG010000015.1:0-3938 GCA_043720655.1 Candidatus Altimarinota bacterium | reverse complement strand
ATGATATTCCTCGAGAAAAAAAGTTTCACTACGCTTGTTCAGATATTTCCTACGCACTTGCGGTGGTCAAAAAAAGAAAACATACCAAACTTCACCTCTTTTTTGATACTGGAATGCGTCGTGAAGGTATTCAGACCATCGTCACAGAATGAAATGATCAGCTTATATCATTGAAAAAAAATATTGTGGGTACCATGACACACCTTTCAAAGCCCGATGATGTAGAGATAACCCAAAAACAAATAGATATCTATACTATTTTTATAAAAGCTCTCGAAACAATAGATATCTATCCCGAGTTTCGACATATCTGTGCCTCGGGCGGATCGATCAATCGAAAACAATATAAAAAACTCTCCGACACACTCGCTCGAACTGGTATTTCCTATTATGGATATGGTCATCCTGAGCTCCTGCCTGCTATCAGATGTACTACTAGTCTTATCCAAATCAAACACCTCAAAACAGGTGAATCAGCAGGATATGATGGTACGTTTGTCGCAAAAGAAAATATGCTCATTGGCATCTTACCAATAGGCTATAACGATGGACTCGATAGACGTTTCTCAAACAAAGGAAACCTTATGATACGTAAAACACTTTGCCCAATTCTCGGACGTGTTTCTATGAATATCACTATTATTGATATTTCAAAAGTCCCTAAGCCCGTTATTGGTGAGTCGGTTGTTTTTATCAGTGAAAATCCTGATTCACCTGTCAGTCTCGAGAAGCAAGCACACACAATTGAGATAATTCCCTATGACCTCCTAGTTCATCTCAATAAAGAAATGTACAGGAAAATAGGATAATTTTTATTTTAAAAAAACATGCTACCAAAACTCACCCATACATTCCGAAAAAGCTTGAGCAATCATACAAAAGAATCCATATT
The DNA here is from genome assembly GCA_043720655.1 of Candidatus Altimarinota bacterium. Lineage (GTDB taxonomy): Bacteria > Patescibacteriota > Gracilibacteria > BD1-5 > JAGOOR01 > JAGOOR01. The sequence continues at coordinate 3,046 of JAYSSG010000015.1, read as the reverse complement.
CGATTTTATCAAAGTAAAGATTATGGAAGATACTAAAACCAGTTTTGTCTGTACTTCAGATACGATGAAATGTGAAATTCCATTTTTTGTGAGCAAATGGAATCCATATGGTATTTTTGATCGATTGGTCTATACTTTTCTTACAGCGCCACAAGGAAATATAACTTTTGAATGTGAAACTTTTCATAGGCGTGCACTTTTTGCAAAGCTATGAATAGGATTATTTTTTTCTGTCCTCTTATGGTATGCGCTCCCTGGAGAAGATATTTTTTGGAAAGTATCTCTTTATATCTTTGTAATACTCCTCTATATTGTAGGTCTTTTATGGCAGGCTCACAGAAGAACTAAAAGACTTTTTCAAGCAGCTATTGCCTACGCAGAAAACCTCTAAGACAAAAACAGTCGAGAGAATTTTTGACAAATAACATTATTATATAAAATAGTGTTATGGACATCTCTGAAGAAAAACAAATCTGAGAACAACCTGAAGACAATACTCTACCAGCTCTTTTAATGCAGGAAATAAAAGAAAAGACTGTGAGCATTCTTTGAGAATTCTCGAGAGAAAGATATGTATGAGTACGAAAGATGAAACTTTTCATACGAGATGAATGGCTCCTATGGCTTACTAAGAATCAAAGATGAGAAGAAATAATATTTTTTATATCCAAAGCATTTATCTGATATAATCGAGAAATTCATCTCTACAGAAAACGACAATTTAAATGAAAAATGATGATAAAGCTACGAGATGATAGTGAGGGTGAAAACTTTGTAAGAAAAAGAATCGAGGAAGATGATTTTGAAGAGTGATTTGAAATACCAAAAACACCGATCATTTCTTCTATTCCTCCTGAAGGAAGCTACTACCACCCCGAGAGAGATGGTACACTCGAAGCCTATATAGAAAAAAGACGAGAGTTCTGAGAAGGTTTTTTCTTTCAGACGTATGAAGAGTATCTACAACTCTCTCGAGCTGGATATATCGATGAATATCTTGCGCAAAGTGAGAAGTATTCTATGCGAATCATATACGCCGAATGACGTCCAGATGAGTATCATAAGCTGACAGGATTCCTCTCTTGTGAGCCAGCATTATGACCTCGACCAGGAAGAAATACTGACCGAGGAATAAAGGATGTCCTTGAAGAAGACGATGTGATAGGTTGGGAAATTCTAGGAATTTTTCCAGAACCTCCTTCTTCGCTACCTATTGCATAGCCAACCAAGTAACATATACTGGAAAAGATGACTGAAAACAATATCCTATTATTTAAAAGTTTTCGCCACAAGATAGCTTTGTGATTTTTGTGAAAACTTCCATCAGTACTCCTCGTAGCTCTCTGTAACTCTCGAGCTATGGGTGAATCAACTGAAAACTCCGACATTGATCTTTTTATTATTACCAAATCTGGAAAAATTTGGACTGTACGTTTTCTATCCACTCTGTTAACGAATCTCCTCGGCGTGCGAAGACAGAATACACACGGACTTATCAAATGAACACCAGAATATATCAAAAAAACAAAAGATAAGTTCTGTCTCTCTTTTTTCATCACGGAAGATGGTATGAATCTGGATATTATTCGAATTGAAAACGATATATATCTCAATAAATGGATTGAGAGTTTACTTCCTCTCGTGAATAAAGACAAAACCCTTGAGAAATTTTTGAAAGCAAATAGCATTGAGAAATTTTCAAAGAAAGAAAAAAAACAAAAATTCCCTTATTTTGCATTTTTAAGAATTGAAAAGATTATTAAAAGGCTTTGGCTACCAAAAACAGTCAAGACTTACGAGAGACTCTGAAAACCATGGTGAGTCGTCATCTCAGAGACTATGCTAAAGTTTCATGATAATGATCAGAGAAAAATATACAGAGACATACATAGAGGTACTTAGAAAAGAGAAAAACTTGGTAAACAGAATAAATTGAATACACTTTCTCTATGCGTCGTGAACTTATCATTATTGACGGATTCAATCTGATTTTTCGGGTATTTTATGCTGTGCCAGGTATGCATACAAAAGATGGAAAACCTGCGAATGCGCTCTTCGGATATGCTCGGGCTCTCATGAAAATACTACAAAGTGAGGCAGCCTATATTGTCATAGCATTTGATAGTGGTGGGGAGACATTTCGAAGTGAGGTAGATAAGAATTACAAAGCTCAGCGTGACGGTATGCCTTCAGACCTTATGAGTCAAATGGATGCTATCTTTGAAGTCACAAATTTACTCCAAATACCTTGGATGACAGCTCCGGGCTTTGAAGCTGATGACATCATCGGAACTCTCGTACGAAAATATGAAAAAACAATGGAAAAGGTTTTGATTGTTTCTTCTGATAAAGATCTCTTTCAATTTGTCTGAGGAAGTACCTATGTCTACGATGCTATGAAAGGTATGGAGTACGATGTAGCTGAGGCAGTAAAAAAATTCGCAGTACAACCAAATCAAATAGTGGATTACCTCGCACTGATTGGGGATACTTCTGATAATATACCGTGAGTACGGTGAATAGGACCAAAAACGGCTATTAAATTGCTCGAAGATTATAAAACACTGGATAGCATTCTTGAAAATCTCGAGAAGCTTTCACCAAAATTACAAGCCCTGATTGGTGATGGCGATAGCGCTCGTAAGAGCCAATTCTTGGCCACTATTCGGACCGATGTGCCCCTTTCTGTCGATATGGTAAATCTCGCAAGAGAGCATTCAACTATTATCTACACTCCTGAGCTTGTTGAGTTTCTACAACAGTATGAGTTCCGCTCTCTCCTCCCAAATCATCACGAATGAAATCATACAGCATTTGCCCTCAAAACAGCACCAACCGTTATAGACTCAAACATAGCAACAGATATTTTAAAGCGTATTCAAAATAACGAACCGTATTCTTTTGTCACAAGTGGAGAAAAAAAACTAGAACACTATAGTATCGCATTTTCTCTTGAAGAGTCATATATTGGGTCTATGCCAAATGCTGGATCAATAAAATTACTAACAGCCATCACAGAAGCGCCTCACAACATCACAACATACGA
>JAYSSG010000014.1:0-9437 GCA_043720655.1 Candidatus Altimarinota bacterium | reverse complement strand
CCCAAGAGTGCTCCAAAAAGTGACTCATAGACCTTTTGAGGACCATAGAGAAAAAAGATAACCAGAGCAATGATATAGCTTAAGATAATAATTCCATCGACAGAGTTAGCAAGAAAATCAAACATAGAAATCATTATGGATAAAAAATAAGGGGTGCAAGATTAGTCACGAGCAAGAAGCTTAATAATATGACCAAAACTGTCTGTATGATAGTCTGCCATAGTGAGACATTTTTTATTGGCAGAAGAGTACCTATGATAATATACACGTCTCATTCCACATTTTTTGGCACCGATAAGCCCTGGAAGACCATCATCAACAACAAGGCAGTTTTCATGGGCGACTTTGAGATTGAGAGCACATTGAATCCATACTTCTGGATCTGGTTTATGGTAGGTAATATCATGAGCTCCGACTATGGTCTGAAAATACTCTCCTATATTCATCTTATTCACGATCCACTCCACCCTCGTTCGTCAAGAGTTTGATCCAATACCAACGGCGATATTTTTTTGTCGACATAGCTCAAGCAAAATAGGCAATTCTGGATCAAAAACCAATCCCTCATTCATGAGTTGTACCTGAGTATCCCATATCTGACTTCTCAAATGGTCGACATCGAGAATAATATCATATTTTTTGGCAAGACAGTCACATATTTGTTCAAGAGATTTTGCAGCATAACCATCTTCTTCGAAATCTTTCTCAAGAATTGTAATTTCTTTTTCACGAAAAAAATACCACAAACACTGTTTCACAATAGGTGCTGTGTGAGCAATAACTCCGTCAAAATCCAAAAGTATCGCACGAATAGGAGACATAACACTTATTCTAATGCAAAAAAGAAAAAGGGAATATCTCCAAGCTTGCATATTCGAAAGCAACGATACACTATACTTCTATGAAAAAAATACTTATCTCTTTATGTATTCTCGTGAGTAGTAGCTTTGCCTTTGCTCAAGACCTCACGGTTGGCGATACATTGACTATTTATTTTAGCGAGCTCTTCCCAATAGTCTATACCGACCACAATGATATCGTCCTCAAGTATACGGATACTGGTAACAAACCTTGACTTCGCTCAGCACTCCAGAGAGGCATATATTATGGTATGACAGCCAACACGAGCTCCCCTCTTCATCCAGATAATCTGATGAAAGACAAAGTATTTGCCGCTCTTCTGAAAGAGCACTTCGGTATAAAAATACAAACTGATGATTCTTATTTGACACTCGTTGATTATCAGAATTTTATGAAAAGTATACGACTTTCTTTTGTCTACACTCTTCTGCAAAAAATGAATGATTCTCCAAGTCAAAAAACATCTATCACTCAAGTGCCATCTGTTTCTCGACTCGGCGCAAGCAAAAAATACTATATACTCGATGAAGTCTATAGTATACTCAAGGATAATCACCTTGAAGCAGACAAAATCTCTGATGATGCACTTATTTATAGTGCAGCTGAGGGAATTGCTGCGGGTACTGGAGACGAATACACACAGTATTTTCCCCCAGAATCTTCTCAAAATTTTCAACAAAATCTCGAAGGAAAAATAGCAGGCATCGGAGTCCTCCTCGATGCAGATAGTAAAGATGGTTTGACTATACGGGAAGTCATACCAAAAAGTCCAGCAGAAAAGGCAAAAATACAATCACAAGACAAAATCATAAAAATAGACGGAATCACTGTAGATACAACAAACTGAATTGAAGATGAGATATTCAGACTGAGAGGGAAAGAAAAAACATCCGTTGTTGTCACCATTCTCTCTCAAGGTGAAACAAAAGTAATCACCATTATACGAGCTATTATCTCTGTACCTCTTGCTGAGCTCAAAGAACTCCCTACAGCCACGCTTCTCACATACCGAGAAGTGGCATTTGGTACTGATAAAACAGTAAAAAAGCTTCTTGAAACTTTTATAGGAAGTGGTAAAAAAAGACTTATTCTTGATCTGCGAAATAATCCAGGAGGGTCAATGTTAGAAACTAGAAATATACTCAATTTTTTCATTGATAAATGAAGTCCTCTTGTGACGCTCAAATATCAGAAAAAACAAAATACATATTCTGCGACACTTCCTCAACTCACGGATTGGTCAAAATATGAAATTATCATACTCGTCAATAAGAATACTGCTTCAGCTGCCGAAGTGATCACAGCAGTTCTCCGTGAATATATGCCCAATAATCTCGTCATCATAGGAGAAAAAACCTATGGAAAATGAGTCGTGCAAGAGCTGATTTCATTTGAGGATAGTTCCCTCCTCAAATATACCGTGGCAGAATGGCTCACTCCAAAAGAAAAACTCTCTATCAATAAAATATGAATTAAACCAGATATTACTCTCTCCTTTGATCAAGAAGCTTGGAAAAAACAAAAACTCGATACACAGCTTATTGCTGCTGAAAAATACGTGTTCCCGAAGAAGTAATTACAGTTTTATGGCTGGTTCGGTAAGAAAGGAGGAGGAACTGTTTCATCGTCGTCTTGCCCCTGTTGAGACCCCTGACTACCCTGCAAAAGCGATTCTCTGTCAGGAACAGTGGATAATCATCTCTGGTCTTTTGTATGGTGTTTATTCCTGAGAACAGCTTCAGTTTCGTCGAGCGTCTTCAGTGTTATAGGCTTAAGAATTGAGCTTCTATTTCCTGTGAAAACATAGTCAGAAGAGTCAGGAGTAGCATCTATATTTTCAAGGCTTGTACGATTTTTTACGATTTCTTGCCATTTTTTCCACTGCTGAGTACGATATCTAATACTGGCAGGAAAATCAGTTTTTTCCATTTGTTCTGCCTTTTCTATTACGCTACCCATTCGCTCGTGATATCAGGCATATTTGGCAATATCAGGAGTATCAGTTCCTCAGACACTGATTTTTTTGAGAGGAGCCATGCCAAGAATCATAGCTGGTATACTACAATATGCTGCTTCAGGAGATGTTCCTATGCTTGGCATAGTGGGACGAATTTTTTCTTTCACATTCTTAGCATAGAGCTTTTCACATACTTTATGAATAGTTTTTGTTCTTTCTGGTTCCTGTGTGATACCCATCTCTTTTACCATTTTCTCAGCCATATCAGGCATAGCATCAATAAAGCCACGAACTTCATTGAAAATTCCATCTCCAGTTTTTTCCGCTGATCATTGCAAAAACCCTTTATCAAGCTGCTCAAGATAATCAGGCCAATTAATCCAGAATATTGGATACCCATTATCAAAACTTTTTTCTCGAAATCGAAAATTATCACCTGAGTAAAATCATTTCCCCCTATTCATCTCTACATGCCCTGGACTGTCATACGTATCTTTGAGGCGATTATAATACGCAGAGATAACTCATTTATTTTCTCTAAGTTTCTCATATTGTTTCTTCTTCTCAGGAGAAGCTGCATCGATCAATTCACCAAATGTTTGTGGATCATTCATCATGATATTAAACATCGGATCACGCATACCTGTCATTTTATCCATGAGCTGTGCTCCATGATTATTCCAAAATTTCTTAAATTTTTTCGCCCAATCCTCACCATTCACCTTACTGTTTTTATGAATTCGATTATGGCTTGCATACTCTACCAAAGATTCTAGCTCTCTACCGACAGAACCATCAATAGAATACGCAAAAGCTACTCATGTTTTTCGAAATATATCTCAAAGATTCTTACTTTGAGCAAAAGGAAACATAGGGACATGAGATCATGACTGAAAAAGTTCCTTCAATATATGTTCTTGTGTTTGAGGTAATAAATGTTGTTCTCTAGCTCAAAAAAGCAAGGCAGCATACGGCATGGTTGTAATCTGTGTTGGATATCCCTCACTAAGCCATTTTTCAGTCGCTTGACCAAAAGCTTCTGTAGGTTTTCAACTTATCACTGAACTCACCATCCAATCAAGTTTCTCTTCCATAGTCACACGCTGATCCAGATTTCATTCACCTCCATCTTTTAATTCTTTATGACCCGCATTCATATATTTCTGATATCTTCGTCAGAGATTTTGCAAGAGTGGGTGCTTAAATTTTCAAAAAAGCTCATAACATGCAGATACTTCTGTGAGTTCTTGGCCATTTTTTGTAGGCCATTTATCTCCATTGTGCGGAGGCATATGACTAGGCCACCCTTCTGGGAGAGGCATAGCCCCCGTATGAGTCATACTATTATACCAAAACCATTCTTTATTACCATGGGAGCTTCGTACGTCATCCACTCCATCATCATAGGGGTAGAGCTGACCAAAAATTTTCATAGAAGCAAACATAGCTGCCATAAATTTAGGGCTTGGAAAGTGCTCAGATTGTGCCCATTTTTTGATCATACGGGTACGGTGATAACTTCCCATTCCATCTACCTTACCTACAAGCTCATCGAGATAACTCTGGAAACTACTATTGGCATCTCAGACCATGAGATTTGCCCAATCATAATCAAATAAAAGACCGCCAACACCTGGAACTCGCTGGAGTTTTTCCACGGCAAGAGCTGCTGTAAGCTTACCAGCAAATGCATGATCTTTATGGTGTTGTTCTTCGAAAGCTTTCCATGGTCATTTCCAAAGATCACCATGCATAATAGTACCGAAACTATGTGCATGAAGAAGGATATTCATCCAACTCATATTCCCCCCTTTTTCTGGATTTTTTTTATATTTTGGAGCTGTGTCTTCCTTGGTAAGTTCGGTATAGCTATTTTTTTGAAGATACGTCCATAGAAGAGTGAGTGGCATCTGGTACGGATGTGTACCATGAAATTCTGGTTTTTGAGTAAATTTTCCAGCTTTTTCATCCCATTTTGTTTGCTTAAAAGTTCATTGACTTACTGTAACAAGACTTCCATCTATTCAGAGAATATGCAAGTCTTTATTGTCGCCAACCTTAACAATTGTTTTTTCATGAAAAATACCATTTTTATCATATTCTCAAAATTTCCCTTCCTGTATAGCTATTTTTGCATTTTTCTTTTCCTTCCCTTCACTGAGAGTGTGGTGTTTGCTCTGAATCAGTGCATTAAATTGTTCTTGCCCCATACGGTCTCACGCCTTACCAAAGGGGACGCGATAAATAGCCTTATGAGAAGTCTTAAAGTGCTTAAGTTGATTAACAAATTCCCTAAAAGTGAGTTGCCTTCTTGCATCCTCACCATGTCACCACCCATCCCAAATATTGACATACCCCGGATTGCCATCAGAGGGTTCAATAATATCCTCAATTTCAAACGTATCCAATTCACCATCTTTACAGAGAGCGAAAGTCATTCACGAACATAATTTACGCTTATCAATATCATCCGATTCAAGAGAATTTCAATGACCATATAAAAGAGCATCCACTTCTTGTTGAAGAGATACCTCATCTACTATATCTATATCACTATATCGAGTTTTGAGCTCATGCTTCAATTCATTATCCGTATAAAAGCTCGCCCCATCGGTACTCAGTACTTTCTTCAGTTCTTCACTTTCGAGAGCCCCTCCATCATCAATAAAATCAATCTCTCCACTATCTGCACATCCATCCAAATAGTCAAAAAATTGTGGTCCTGTTTTAGTCTGCGGGATACCCGCACGGGAGAGCTTGCCTCCATTTTGATTATTACCGAGAAATCGGAGCTTGATATCCCCTGACTCACCATCTGCACTGAGGATATTTCCGAGCGTATGTTCTATCACATAGTATCCTATCATTTCTTTATCGCCAGATCCCTTATTTTTCCATCGCATGACAGCACCAGGAGCAAATTTATCGAGATTTTTTATCTTGTTACCGTGGGCTTCTTCAAGTTTTATGATAAGTCCATCATCAGTCATGACCTCATCTGGCTTGAATGCATGTGTAGACTCAAAAGCATCCTCATAATTTATATTGGGAATATTTGCGCCTCATACCTGTCCCCGAGCAAATTCATTTTTTTGTTTCAACCGTCGTGCAGAAGAAAGTCCTCCGAGAATACGAAGCTGTGTTTTGATATCAAGATGTTTCATAGAAATACCATTGGTAACGAGGCTCACTCATCGAGATTGTCGTGCAAACTCAACCCTTTGTGCTTTTATGGCACTTTCCCAATCAGCATCCGGAGACGTCTCGGTATGCTCATTGATTGGATGCTCAGCAAGAAGCTTTTTCGCTGCCTCTTGATCGATTTCCTGAAGATTCTCAAGAGAAATAGTTGGCACATATTGTCGTACAAGAAAATCTCTTATTCTATCTTTATTCGTTTTTGATATGAGTGAATCAGGGCATGAGAAAAATGCTTCATAATCGGCAGTCAGATCTCATTCTCACCCTTCTTCTTGTATACGTTTAAATGCAGCCTTGACGTCTTCCCCTTCCTGAATTCGGATACCACCCATCATCGTAGACCAGATGGCTTGAATACGACGAGAATTGGGATCAGTCGGAGACAAATTAGCGATTTTACTATGAAGATCATTAAAATCGATATCATCAAGTGTCTTTTCTGTCAGTGGTGATGGAAGAGCTTTTTTCAGCACTTTGCTGCGTTTTTTTCCTGATTCGAGAAAGATATTGAGTCATTGTGCACTTTCTTCTCGGGCGAGGTATGCTCGAACAGCCTGTTCTTGGGATGCAGTTATATGATACTCATCTCTGAGTGTCTCGATACAACCATCTAACATTTCCTCTTTGGCACTTTCCTTGATTTTTGTGTTATGAGTAATCTCATACATAAACTGATTCTCAAAACATTTTGTCTGACAAAGAAATGTGTCAAGAGTATTTTCTCACTCATCAATTCCGACCTGTTTTTTAAATTGAATACTTTTTCACGACAAATCAGATTTAAAAACCTCCTCCAACTGAGACTTTGTGAGTCTACCTTGGAGAAATTCTTTTATTTTTTCTTGAATCGTAGGTGCCTTGGACAGATCCTTACAATATTTCCCCATACGTCTCACTTGTTCCATTTTTGTACTACCCGATTGATTTTGATGACGAGGTGCTTCTATGTTTTCTGCAGGTCATGTAGGTCCTCCAGTATTCATAAAAGTATTGTACTAATAAAACAGGGAAAGTCTAGATTTTTTGTTTATTCCAAGCAGTCCAGGCACTTGAGAAGGCGAAAGCAAGAAGGAGGAAAATCCACATTCCAGGACCAGCCTTTGTCTCTGTTTGTTCGGGAGTCATTTCTGCGACTTCTTCCTCTTCTTCAGGGCCAGCAGCATTGAGAGGAACTGTAGTGTCCTTTGAAACAACTACTTCTTTTTCTGGAGCTGGTGTTGGAACTGGTGGAGGTGTGACGATAGGTGCTACAGCTCCTGTATTAAATGAATTGAGGACACAGATGTTTCGACTCTTTCCGCTACTACTTTGTCCGAGGTCTTTCTCATATTCTTCATAGAAAAGAGGAGTTTTGAAGAGTACTGTATCTTTTGCTCATTTTCCAGAGATAGTAAGTTTTACACCAGATTTGAGTGAGTAGAGTCCTACTTTGTCACCTTTATCAATGAAAAATTCACGATCAGAACCAACAGGATACCATACGATATCAGAGTTAAATTCCCAGATTGCTTCAGGAGCTGTCGGAGCCACTTGGACATCAGTAGAGGCAATCATCTCTGGGAGCTTCTGATTGCTCTCAAGAATGACTTCTTGTAGTTCGATACCACTATGTGTCCATGGGATTTTCACAGTAGGAAGTTCCATAGTCCATCCTGAAGCGTTTTTTGTAGGTTGGTGTATATCAGTATAACATTCGTTACATGCATTGGCTGCAAAAAGTGGATTCTTACAGTCAGCAGTTACAGGCTCTGCAAAAGCAGAGATACCAGCGGACAATGTGAGCAAAGAAGCTGTAACAACAGCGCTTTTGAGTGAAAAATGAGTCATAAAAAAAGGATTACAACCACACTATAACCTACTTTTTTCTAGAATGCAAATAAATTGTCCTAACATATAAAGATGTAAAACTGAAGAAACGTGCAAAAACGAGCCTATCAAGGAAAGAGCTTCTGAGTTGAGGGAGTTCGCTCGAGCGAATGACTAAGACAAAGAAGTGAATTTGACGCAGAGAGGTGAAGTTTTTCCGCGTTTCTATGTTGCTATTTTCTCAAACTCCTCAACCCATCGTGTAATCAGAGCAAACGCCGAATCATAAAAATCCGATGATTCCACATCAATACCTATCGACTGGAGGAGCTCTACTGGTGGTACACTTCCTCCAGCACTGAGAACTCGGACATAGTCCTCGATCATCGCATTTCCCTCTCGATGATATTTCTCCAATAAGGAAAGAGAAACCAGCATGCCAAACGAATACGCGTAACAATAAAATGGTGTCGCAAAAATATGAGGAATCGCTGACCAGCTAAAGTTTTTCTCAGGAGGAAGAATCGGCGTAATCACATTACCTGAAAGTTTTTTGCTTTCTTCATCCCACCAGAGATTGAGCTCTTTGTAGGTCAGCTCGCCTCCAGCATGAATATGCTCGTGGACTCGTCGCTCAAAGCTCACATACATAATCTGCCGATGAATCGAGCCAAACACATCCATCAGTTTTTGATTGAGAAGCTCTCCTCGCTCCTCTGGTGTCAGAGAATCCTGAATGCGCTCCATGAGAAGATTTTCAGAGAAGATACTTGCCGTCTCAGCCAATACCAAGGGTGCATCGTAGACGGGAGATGCTTGTGCTTGCGCGAAATGTCCGTGAATAGCATGCCCGAGTTCGTGAGCGAGTGTGAAGACATCATCTATGGTGTCAGTATAATTCAATAAAACAAAACTCTCAACGCCTTTATCATAGCTTGCAAACGCTCCTCATCTTTTCCCAGGTTTTGGGAAGACATCTACTCTCCCCTCTTCCATCATCGAGCGAGCATAATCATGAAATCGACTATCAAAGGCTCCAAACATATCGAGTACTTGTTTTTGTGCTTCTTCATACGAGACTTTTTTTTGTATCGAATGAATTGGCGCTCCAGTATCATAGCCATAGAGTTCAGAAACTCCGAGATGTTTTTGCTTGGCAGTCAGAAATCTCTGATACAGTGGGAAATATTCTTGCACTCGAGACATAAGGGTATCGACGACCGTATCTGGGAGCTGTTCACTGATATTGCGTTTTGCCATGACCGTCTTGTAGCCACGAAGCTCCATAGAAGAGCTCCAATTTTTCACAATGCCCGTATAGAGATTACCAAAAGTAATTTGATTTTGATGGACAAGATACACCGATTGCATCGATTCACTCGCTTTCTTCCGAAGCTCTCGATTAGGATGTTTTGCAAAAGAGCGAATCTCCTCCTCGGTCAGCATCTTGGTTTCCGTCTGGTTTCCGTCATTCCCACGAAGGCGGGAATCCAGGTCATTATCTCATTCTTTATTTGGTTCGCTTTGCGAAAGTTGATTCACCTGGATCCCCGGGTCGCCTTCGTGACGCTCCGCTTGCATTCAGTTGCCCGAGGATGACGAAACAGTTTCT
>JAYSSG010000013.1:0-3951 GCA_043720655.1 Candidatus Altimarinota bacterium | reverse complement strand
TCGTAATATTATCAATTCTCGTCGGATAATACCGTCATCTTCTCGTGTACACATCCTCTATCTTATGTTCTGGAGTTAATATTTGAGATTCCATAATTTTTGTATGCAGTATATACTTATGCCTTATTATTTTAGAAACAAAAATAAAAAATCAAACTCCTTATTTTTTTCTTTTTATCTCATCGAGAAGTTTCTCGAGTTTCTCGAAAAGTTTATCGTTTCCTTTCTGTTGATACTGAGAAAGATTTTTTTGAAAGGTCGGAATTTCATCTACGAATACTTGAATTTCTTCTGCAGAAATATCGTGTGCCACTTTCCCATAGCCGAGTTTCGTCACCATTTCTGAATTGAGGAATTGTTCGTAGTGTTTCTCAATAGGATTACAGAGAATCGGTTTATGGAGAAAAATCGCCTCGCCTATCAGCGTAAATCCACCATTGGTAATGACTGCTTTTGCTGACGCGAGATCAATGATAAATTCAGCAGTGGAAAACTTCTTGTAGCAAATATTTTTATCTTGTTTTTCTTCTTCGCATCCATAATAAATAAACTGCTCGTCTGGACATCCATGGAGAGCAGGAATCAATTTTTTGTTTGTTTGAGTACTCTGATAGACGATAATATCATTGCCCTGAGAAGGAGTAACGTCAATAATTTCTTTTCTGAGAATGGGTGGCACGAAAGTCACACGCTCAGCATCTTTTTCTGCATGCAGGAGTTTGGCTTCAAAAAATGATGTCACACAGTAGTGATGTGCTCACCAGATAAACCCTTGTGCAGTAAATCGTGCGATGATATATTCTGTGATAGTGCTGAGAGAATACGGGAGCTTTGTGAGGAAGAGGAGTGAGATATTATCGATACTGATAACGGGGATATCCATCAGAAGTCATGCCTTGGCACTGAAGAGCTCAAAATCTGTGATGATGACATCAGGCTTGTACCGAATGATGATTTTCGTGAGAGGAATAATACATTTTTTGATGACGTTTGGGGAGTTAAAAATACTCTTAATCCCCGTCATGATGTAGGAAACCTTGTTATTATGGTAATAAAAACTCAATCATTCAAGCTCTTGAACATCGATAGCGTGACTTCGAAAGAAATCAAGTGCACGCCCCGAAGTGACCACCTTGACGGTATGCCCCTCGGAAATCAGATATTGAATCACTGCATAGCTACGCAGTGCATGTCCCATACCATCAGATTGTACACCGTAGAGGATTTTCATACTTGAAATAATTCGTGGTTATCTGTTCTCGTATCCTATTTTCCATTGCTTCATTTCTTTGTCCATTTCGAGCGATCCTGGAAGCACCTTCTCAAGATGATTCCAAAAAGCCGCTTGATGATGTTTGTGGACCGTGTGTGTGAGCTCATGGAGAACGATATAATCACGCAATCTCTCAGGAAGTCGCATCAATTCTATATTCAGATTGATACTATTTCGGAAACTACAGCTCCCCCATCGAGTTTGCTGGTGACGACAGGTCACAGAAGTATAGTGAAAATTATGTTCTTCGGCGAGTTGTCTCACTCGTTCAGGGAGAAATATCTTTGCGAGTTTTTTGAGTGTTTTCAAATCTTCTTCTGAAAGTGGAACCAAATTCTCCATACGATTTTTTTGATTTTTGATCCACTCACTCTGTTCTACGACAAATTTTTGAATAGCAGCATCAGAAACTCTCTTTGGTGCTCGAACCACTATTTCACCACCTGGCTCTACCCTGAGACTCAATCGACGAAGACGAGCATCGCGTATGACTGAAACAGAGACAGAAGAAGAAACTTTTTTATTTCAGAACATAAATGTACTTATATTTGTCTATCCGAGCAATTTAAGAAGATAATTAATACCGACAAACCCCAGATAAATACCGACAATACCCGCTATTCCTGATACCGCTTGCGGCGCTGGAATGGGAAGTTTTGCAAAAGCGAATATGATACCCACGATGGTACCAGTAGAAAGTGAGAGAAGAATTTCGCGCATAATACGATGTTTTTTTATAAGGAAAGGGGAACACTTTTCTCGGCAACAACAAAACAAAGTGTATTATTTTTTCCAATGAATACAAATCTTTTACCCCCAAACAATCCCACTATGCCTCTGTGGTATCAGACGGAATAATATTGGCAATTATAAAGGTCTCAATATCGCTCCAACGAATTTCTGTTTTTTTCCAGTTTTCATCTCACTGGACTCTTCTGAGTATCTGGAGAGTAGCTACGATACATTCGTACCAATTCTTACCCGTTTCTCAAACAGGAGTACCTCTGAGTAGTTTTTCTTTTGTTTCATTTTTATACTTTTTGCTCGCGAGTAAGACTTGGATTTCTTTCTGCCTTCACTCAGCACGGAGAATAGCAATAATAGATTGGACACTTGATATCAATTCATCTCTATTAGAGAGAGTTGGTGAGGTTTTTTCCACCTTCTTGAGCCCTCTACTCATTTTTGAGAGTGCTACATTTTGTAACTGACGAATGCGTTCGCGAGTAATGCCAAACATTGTGCCTACTTCATCAAGAGTTTTCGGCTCCCTATTACCATTTAATCCAAAACGTACTTCAATAATTGCTAACTCTCGGTCATTTAAGAGTGACAGAAGTCCACTCAATTCACCATGCATATTCTTGTCTTCTAGCATTTCAAGAGGATTATGAGTGCTTGCATCAGACAATAATTCACCATGAGTGGTTTCTTCTCCATCGCTGATAGGTGCATCGAGCGACGTTTGACTCTGTGATGCATTTTTTAGTCTCCGAATACTCATCTCTGAGATACCAGTTAGGTCTGAAATTTCCTCATCAGTCGCCTCTCGTCACAATTCTTCGGTGAGCTGTACGCCGATGCGTCTTAATCTGGCGATTTTATCAACCATGTGGACTGGCAAACGAATAGTCTTTGACTGATTTGCGAGGGCACGTTTGATAGCTTGTTTTATCCACCAGCCAGCATAGGTAGACACCTTTCCTCATTTCTCTGGATCAAATCGCTCCACAGCTTTTATAAGTCCCATATTTCACTCAGAGATAAGGTCTGTCAATGGTACCCCATACTGTGAATATTCATGTGCTATTTTTACGACTAATCGTAGATTAGCCCTGATGATATGTTCACGAGCTTCTAGATCTCATGCTAAAAGACGATTCACAAGTTTTCCCTCTTCTTCTAGAGTAAGGAGTGGTGTCTGATTTATTTCTCTCAAGTAGAGCTTGAGACTTATGTCTGATTCGTATGCCATATAACATTATTGTAAAGTGATAAGAGATTCTATGAGATTTCGAGTATCTGAAAAAGCCTCCTTACTCTGAAAAAGCTTTCAATAATCCATGTCGATTGCTTGCTGATAACTCTCGAGAATATCCCGATCATCTGGCTCAAGTTTTTCCACAATAGGAATCATGGAGATATAATAATCCCTGTTATGATGCAGAGCGAGATGGCGTAGTATTTGTAACAAAGAGTGCTTTTTTTCTTCGAATATAGTATTCATTATAGTATTATGCATACAATTTTTATAAATCAAGTATTCAATCGAAAATTCTGATAGAGCATCCGTCTAGGATAAAAAAAGTAGTATACGACAAAAATACAGTTGGTGAAGCAATTGTCTCTTGCGGTACAGTATGAATACCCTATACTACGCCTCGTCCTTTATTTCTTAAATATTCTATTTTATGGACAAGCATAATCAACACATCGGTGTCTACGGAGCCATAGCAGGAAGTCTCGTTGTTTCTCTTCTTGGTACGTACCTCATCGTACAAAACCAACAGGTAGAGCAAGTGGGGGGTCGTGAAAATTACAAGACATACCAAAAGATGGTAAAAAATCCTAAGTATGGTGATAATATCAAACAATCTCTCGAAGCACAAATCGCTCAAATGGAAGGCAATGAAGATGGAGCTCCAGCAAAAGATAAGCCAGCTGCTGAGCCAAAAGCA
>JAYSSG010000012.1:0-3953 GCA_043720655.1 Candidatus Altimarinota bacterium | reverse complement strand
AGCTCATTCATACCAATGATGCAACAGCTTTTGCCTGCGGTCGAGCGATGGTGGCAATTCTTGAGAATTATCAAAATGAAGACGGTTCAGTGACTATTCCTGAGGTTTTGGTTCCTTTTCTCGGGAAAACCGTTATTTAAATTTGATTTTCTCCTAGAAATAGGGTAGTATATACCTGTAAATTTTTCTTATGAATTTTAAAAATCTCCTTCCAGCTGCTCTTGTAGGACTTATTGGAGTGAGTACGCCTGCTTGCAAGTCTTCCCAGGAAAAGTATAGAGAGGATGTGAATCGTATTCTTGAATCGGTTCAGCCTACAAATGATATGTTACAAGTATCTCAGCAGTACTATGAAAATCGCGAAGACCTCAAAAGTATCGCTCTTGATGATAAAGTAAGTCTCGCTCTGTGACATGCCAAACTTACTCGTGTTGCACAATGACTCAAGGAGGGTTCTCTTTCTTTTCAAGAATTCTATGATAATATTGTGGCATCACAAGAGAAAATTATTACTGATAAAAATACAAAACTCCAGACAGAATTTGGAGGATATCATCGAAGTGTTTCTGTAAGTCCTAAGTTGATAGAGTTTTGGACAGATCCTGGTTATTCTAATATTTTTTTGGAGAATTATAGTATTAGCCAGGTTGAGCTCAATGGAGGCGAGCTTCGTGTGACGGTGAGTGGGGATGTGTATGAAACTGCAGTGACTGATCAGACAATAAAACAAAAAGTCAATGTCGATCTCAGTTCAAAAAATGGTAAACATCCTGATTCAAAGACACTTACAATTCGTCTTGTTTTGGCAAAATAATATCCTATGTCTGATATTCTTCCTCCTATATCATCTGCAGAACCGAATAAACGAAAACTTATTTTCATTGGTATTGTAAGTGCTCTATTGTTTGTTATTGTGGCATTTTTTGTTTTTATGTCTGGATGAGCTGGAAAAACAGCAGCAGGGAAAGGATTTGATCCAATTAGTAAACAGGTGACGCTGTGGACTGTCGGGCTCGACACGAAGATGTTTGTCGATCTCAATACTGCATTTAATACCTACTTAGGACGTAGTGATATCAAGCTCGATGTGCAAAATTTTGCTTCTTTCGATGATTATATTGATATGATTCCTCGGGTTATCCAGTCAGGAAAAGCTCCCGATATGATATTGGTACCAAATCATGGTGGATATCTGCCTTTTGATCAATATATCAATTCGATTGGTGATACTACGGTTGATTTTACCGATTTTGAAACTCGATTTCACAAACTCTTTTTTGAGGAACTTGTTTATTCTGAAACCATTAAAGGTGATGGACAAGATAGAATCGTAAAATGATTGAGAGGAGTGCCATTTGGATTTGAGCCTCTGGGGATATACTACAATCGAGAACTTGTCGAAAAAGTACCAACTCTCTGGAGTAAGCTCCAAACGATTCTCAAAGCACCAGTAGTAGAAAGTACTCCACTCGTAGGAACAGAAGATGACACAGTTGTCTCGGCTGTAGTACCAAAAGTCACCACACCTATAGAACAACCAGCATTCATCAATCTTGGTTATGGTAAGGTAACTCCTGCAAGTGCAGATATTTTAGCACTCCTAACCGTACAAAAGAAGTGACCACTTCTCGCTACCTATACCAGTGTCAATGCGACTGATTCTCGTGCTATCTTTGACTATTACCTCAGTTTCCGTCGAGCTCCGAATAATCTCAGCCGATTCGATGCTCAGTTTGCTGAGACATTGACGACCACAGACCTTTTTGTTCGAGGGAAAATAGCTACTTTGATAGGGTACCCAAGCACGTATCAAGACATCAAAATAGCGATTCAAAGAGCCAGACAAGAGAGTGAGCTTGCTCCAGATTTTCTCAAAAACCTCCGTGTTGCGACCGTCCCACAAGAAGAAATAGATCCAAAAAAACAAATCAATTTTGCAAAGTATATGTATTTTGCACTTACAAAAAATGGTACTAATCGTGATACGAAAAAACCTCAAAATGATCCTGTCCTCAAATTCGTACAATTCCTCCTCACAAAAGAAGCACAAGATACATTTGCGAAACATCCGACGTACCTGCTTCCAGCACAAAATGCTACCTTAATAGGGAAAGGTGATATGAAGATAAATCCTGAAGCTGATTTTTCTATGACTATAGCGGATTGGTATGTAGCTGGACAGACATTTGCTCTCTATGATATGGGGATACCTCATCTTTTCCGTGCGAGTATCAAAAAAGCACTCGATGAACCCGGTACCACTGCGAGTACAGTCACAAGTTTTGTTTCATCGTATTTAGCGTGCAAGGTAGGACAGCTAACTGATCCAACTCAATATTCACATGCTTGTCTCTGTCGTACCACTCTTCCTGTCAATCGTAATAATTACTGGCCTCTCTGTGGTCAGGAATAGATCACTTCGTTCATAGGGATATCCCATGCATCCTGTGGTAATTCAGGAAATATTTGGCACCCAAAGCAAACGCCTACAGCTTGGAAGTAGGGATGTTCTTGTAGAAATTTATCATACCATCATCCGCCACGACCAATCCTTTTCCCAGAAAGGGTAAAAGCTTTTCATGGCACAAAAATAACTCCTTCTTTTGGAAGAGCTACATGATTTCCAGATACATCGATGGTGATACTATTTTTTCATTCTTTTTGAGCCACTGCAATAAATGGAGTGAGTGAAATCTCATCACCCATAGCTTGATAGTAAATAAGATTTTGAGCTTCTTGAATAATGACGAGTTTGAGGAGCTTTTTACAGAGGAGTTGGGAAGCCTCATTTTTCTCTTCTTCACTGAGAATTGAAATTCTTCGTTTTACTTCAGTACGGACAATATTTTTATCGGAGATAGGTAGTCTTGTTTTGCTCATGTTCAGCGTCGGTAGTAGCGGTATGAATACCTCATTGCATATCATGGAGATAGAAGAGAGCAGTTCCATCAGCAGTAGCATTGAGAGTAGCGAGGAATGTATTCGTGGTAACTCCTGCAATTGGAGTTGGAGGAAGTCCTAGGATATTTCTTGTGTCATACCGGTAATTTTTTGCGTCTCGTGCTTCGCGTGAATTACTGTAATGGGTGTTCACAAATTTCTGACAGTCTCCACCAGGTATCAATGCTTCATAGCATACTGTCACATCAGCTCCAAGACGAATCCCTTCTCTGAGACGTTTCTTGAGAATGCCAGCTACGATAGGTACATTTGAAGCACTTTTTTCTTCTTCTTGCACAACTGAGGCTAGCGTGAGAACATCATAGAAAGCATCAAGTGGTTTTCCACTTTCGAGAAATGGTTGATAGATACGTCGATTAAAATTTTGAAGCATTTTCCCCACAATATCCTCTACAGAAGCGCTTCCTGTGATGCGATAGGTATCAGGCATGAGAAATCCTTCAAGCGATGTCTTACCAGCGAGAAATGGGTACTTAGGAGTAAACGTTGCAATCAGTGCTTGTTCTTCTGTAAGCAGATCACCGATGACTCATTTTTCTTTGAGTTCTGCTGCTACTTCACCCTTGTGCCAGCCTGGCAGAAACATAATATCATCTTCTGTTGGAGTTGGGTTTTTGAGTGCTTCGAAAAGAGCATCAATAGTCGTCACGGATTCATCGATTTTAAAAGTTCCTTGTTTCAAAGTGAGCTCAGGTCCAAAGATCATATACCAAAGACGGTAACGGGTGTGAGATACTGGAAACTCGAGGATAGTATCGAGTTGGCTAGCACTTGATCCAGCGGGGATAGTGACTTTTTGATAGGATTTGATACCGATTTTGCCCGTCCAAGTAATCCAGAGAAATCAGTAGATAACCAGGACAACCAGGACCGTAATAAGCTTGACTCAGAGAGATATTTTTGTCTTTTTTTGTGCGAGAGCTCGACGAGTATACATAGTGAAAATATTAAGCCCCCACATTATAGGACGAGGGGGTAAAAAGCAACTTTCT
>JAYSSG010000011.1:0-9496 GCA_043720655.1 Candidatus Altimarinota bacterium | reverse complement strand
AAATCCACCTTCACTCGTCAATATTTTTAAGGAAATACAGGATGATATAGGTGTCTCTTTACCAAAAAATGGTGACCTGACTCGATGGGCAGATCAATGAGTACTTCTTCTCAATACGACTTTGACGGTAAGGGCTGCACAACCTATGTCTCATGTAGGAAAATGATGGGAAACTTTTACTGATACTATCATCCAAACACTTTCAAAAGAAAGAAATTTCTTGATATTTCTTCTCTGGGGAAGTCATGCACAAAAAAAACGGTCACTCATAGACACTACGAAACATGTAATTCTTGAAGCACCGCACCCCTCCCCTCTGTCGTCCTATCGTGGTTTTTTTGGTTGTAAACATTTTTCAAAGACGAATAGTCTTCTACGAGAGCATGGAATAGAGGAAATTCAGTGGTAATAAAAAAACACCCTCTCAGGTGAATGTTAACAATTGAAGGTTTACCGAGCTGCAAAAACAGATGGGATATCCTACGGAGGCTAATCTCCTTATTTCAGGTTGCCTACACAAAGCCGTTCGAAAGTCTTGTGAGACTTATCTATTATAATAATATATAACGGCTTGCAAGTTTATTTATTGAATAATTAGTTTTTGGAATACAATTCTTTTATTACTAATGTTTTTTTATGCAGAAAAAGAAGATACTCGGACTCGATCTTGGTGTGAGCTCTATCTGATGGGCAATTATTGAGACAGATGAAAATGAAAAACATTCAGAACTTATACCTTGAGCTACTGGTGTGCGTATTTTTTCTCAAGTCACCACAGAAAAAGATGACAAAAAAATGAAAAATGCCGATCGTCGATCAAGCCGTATGATGCGTCGAAATATTTCCCGTCGAGCGAGGAGGGTAGGACATGTTCTTCATACTTTAGTAGATAATAATTTACTACCAGAAGTCACGCTCGAGAAAGAAAATAATCTCTCGTTTCAGGAAAAATATTGGAATCATATAAACACAGCAAATTTACTCAAAAAAAATCCTCTTGAGCTCAGAACTAAATGAATTACTGAAAAACTTGAGTTTCATGAGTTCGGTCGTGCTCTCTATCACATCTGTCAAAAAAGAGGTTTTCAATCAACCTCAAAAAAAGAACTCAAAGATCTCAAACTTCTTGAGGCAAGTGACGAATGATTTTCTTGAAAACTCAGAGTCGATCCGCAAGATTTAGAAAAAATCATGAAAAAAATTAAAGATAATAAAGAGCTTGATTTCAAAGAAAAAAGACTTTATTTACAACATAAAGTATGAACCGAATCACTCGGTAAATATACCTATGAAGAAATATTTTTAAAATGAGAATCTATCAAGGATTTATGAACGAATAGATATATGTACCGTCATGAATTTGATGTTCTCTGGTCCTCTCAATCCAAATATCACCCAGAACTCACAGAAAACCTCAAGAAAGAACTTAAAAAAATCATTTTTGAGCAAAGACCACTCAGGTCTCAAGAAGATCTTATTTGAAGTTGTAAATATTTTCCCGAACAAAGACGTATTGCCAAATCTCATCCTCTCGCACAAGAATTTCTCATTCTGTGATATCTCAATAATCTCACTGTTTTTACAGATGGAACTAAGAAGAAAACAAAAAATATAGCTGAAATCTTCGGAGATACACTGGAAGCAAAAATACAAGAATGAATCAGTATTTTCAGAACAACGCAAGATATCAAAAAGAAAAAAATCTCAGAATGGCTGAATGTAGACGAGAATCTGATAAACTCAAACAAGGCATCTTGGAAAGGCAATATACTATATATTAAAATAAGTAAAATTCTTGAAGACGAGTATCAAAAATGGAATTTCGTAAAACAATATGAACTTATCAAAGCTCTAAAAGATGAAGATATAGAGAGAACACGTAAAGCATACACTCTTCTCTGAATTGATGAAAAATATTGGTCTGAGCTCGACACAATAGATGATAAAGATATCCCAAGCAAATATCTAGAACTCAGCCAAAAAGCAATAGAACTTTTTCTTCCAGAATTCAGAAAATGAATACCATTTAAAACTATTGAAAAAGATCTGCAAGAAAAAAGAGATCCAAAAGGTAATACAATTTTACCAAAAGAATATCATAATAAGTATGAGCAAATTAGCCTTTCTCGCCAGAAAAAAACAAGTAAAAATCATTTACCAAATATTGCCAATCCTCGTGTCACAAAAACACTTGTAGAATTGAGGAAAGTATTGCGTGCCATCACTCAAAAATATGGAACAATTAATGAAGTCCGTATAGAGACCTCTCGTGATCTCAAAAATGGACCAAAAAAACGATGAGACATAGAAAGGGCTCAGCGAGAAAAAGAAAAAATCAATGAAACTCTACAAAAAGAACTTGCTACATCTGGCAGAAATACAGATATTCATAGTGATGATTTCAAGAAATATAAACTCTGGAAAGAGTTATGAGTGAACCGAATATCGCCTTATCACTATAAATGAAAGCCAACAGAAAATATCATTATCAATGAACATAATCTCTTTGATAATGCGGAAATTCAGATTGAGCACATCCTTCCCCTTTCTTGGTCGCTCGATGATAGCTTTAATAATAAAACTCTTTGCCCTCGAGAGATAAATCTCGATAAAGGAAATAAAACACCATTTGAATATTATAATTGACCAGATTCTCCTGACTGGAAAGCTTTTGAAAAAAGAGTTTGAAATATTTTTTGATACATAGATACAGATAAAAATAAAAGACTACGCCGTAAAGGTCGCCAACTTTTGATGACTCCTGATGAAGTATGAGAAGTGCAAGGAAAATTTGCGACACAAGACCTCAATGATACTGCCTACATTGCTGTAGAAGCAAAAGAGTTTTGTCAGGCACTTCTCGGAGAAGCTACACATGAACAATCACTTGTACAAACATCTAAATGACAACTTACTTCAGTACTTCGATGGAATTGGCGATGGAATGAACTACTAAATGCAGACGAGACGGATCGAGAAAAGAAGAATATCAAAAACCGCTGAGATCACCGTCATCATGCCATCGATGCTGTCATTATTGCTCTTACTTCAAAAAAAATCATGAAGAGAGCATCCGATCTCGCAAAAAAACTTGATGAAAATAAATTTGAGGTGAAACTTCACGAAAGAGTTTGGGGGAAAATAGTACCATGAATTGACGGAATAACTCTGACTCTTCAGAAAAATCTCGAAGAGATGAATATATCACATGCAAATAATAAAAAAGTCAGTGGAGCACTTCATAAAGAGACCAATTACGGCGTGAGAAAATTTGACATCAAATGAAAAAAATGAGAATTTCATGAAAAAGTCACTATCCGTGCGAGTATAGAAAATCTATGAAAAGATATACTCAAATGGAAAGAATGAGAACGCACAGAGAAAGCACATGAGCTCTGTGGAAAAATCCTCGACCCACTCATTAGTAAAGATTTGTTTGAAAAAATCTCATCAGGCAATTTTTCATTACCATACATGCATCCTGTCACGGAAAAAGAAATCAAGAAAATACGTATGTTTGATGGATTAACGATTGATTGACTCATGCCTTTTGGAAAATGACTCTTCAAAAATGATGATAATCACCATATAGAAATCCTCGAATGTATCGAAGAATGAAAAAACAAAGGCAAAAAGGTCGGTGTCGTAGTACAACTCTCAGAAGCATATGAGAGAAAAAAGAACCATCAACCTATCTACAATAAAATATGACCTTGGCAAGATAAAAAAGATAGTAAAACATATACTCCTGATACATACAAATTTCTTTTTTCTCTCACTAAATGAGAATTGATGCAATGAGAAAATGAAAAAATCTATCAATACACTTCTGTAAATAACCAAAAAGTGATGACTTTTTATGAACAATATACAAGTGAAAAAACAAATAAAAATACCAGAATACAACCTGTCCCAAATACGCTCAAAGGAACAAAAATCCAAATAGATGCTCTCGGTGATATTCGACCTGCCAATGATTAAACGAAGTATTTATATCAGCAAACCGAGTATTCTCTCGCTGATGAAGTCTCAACTTGTAATACAACAATGAGATGAACAATTTCAAGTCCCTATAGAAGATATAGCTGTTCTCATCCTCGATGAACCAATGATCACTATTTCTCATCCTCTTCTCGCAAAGCTAGCAGAGAAAAGTGTCATAGTTGTCACAAGTGATGAGAGGCATACACCTATAGGGCTTCATCTGCCTCTGTATGATCATAGTACGCCCTCTCTTTATTGGCGAGATCAGATACATGTTTCTAAACCTACAGCAAAACAAATCTGGCAACAACTCATACAGGCCAAAATATCCTGACAAGCTGATGTACTAAAATATGTATGAAAAGATGATACACAACTCAGACAATTCGCAATGAATGTAAGAAGCGGAGATACTGATAATATCGAAGCTCAAGCAGCACGCATCTATTGGTCAACACTTTTTGGTGGCGAATTCGTCAGATGAAGATACGAGTGAAGAGAAAATAGTACTCTCAACTATTGATATGCCCTTATCCGAGCTTCTCTGGCTCGTGCTGTAGTCGGTGCATGACTCTGCCCTATGATAGGAATCTGGCATGATAATCGATACAATGCATTTAATCTGGTAGATGATCTCATAGAGCCCCTCAGACCTATGGTGGATAGATACGTAGTAAAAATAGTACAAAAATATACCTCTATTGACCCTCTGACAAGTGAAATAAAGAAAGATCTCTGTACGCTGCTCACGAGTCATCTTCTCTGGGAAAACAAAGAGTATGACTTATTTGTGGTATTGACCTATTATTGTGCAAATTTCCGAGAAGCCCTTTCTGGAGATAAAAAACTTCAAATACCCACACTATTACTTGACTAATATATAAAAATATATCATTATATGTTTATGGAAAGTAATCATATTTTTAGCGCCTATCGCAATATGTGGCTCATAGTAATGTTTGATCTCCCAACAGAAACGCCAGAAGATAAGAAAATGTATCGTGATTTTCGTGTATGATTGATATCAGATGGATTTGAAATGGTGCAATACAGTGTCTATCTTCGATACTGTGCGAGTCCCGAAAATGCTAACGTTCATGAAAAACGCATCATGAGCATACTGCCACCAACTGGTAATATTCGTATGATACAATTTACTGATAAACAATTTGAGAGAATGCGACTTTTTTTCTGACAAGAAGAGAAAAAGGTGGAAGTCGCTCCAAACCAACTTACCTTTTTCTAGAAAGTTTTTGTATTGTAAAATATATAATATATTGCATAATATATACCTTATTGCAAGATTTGAGTGGATATTTTTTCCAAAAATTTGTACAAGAAAATATAAAATCTGTACAAGAAAAAGTATTTTTTACTCAAAAATATTTACCGAGATCTACTTATACTAGCCTATAATAGAAGTATCTATTATATCGAACGGCCCTCTGTAGGCAACCTGAAACTATCGTTTTATCTTTAATTTAAATATGAAAATTATATCGAACGGCCCTCTGTAGGCAACCTGAAACATAGGTACTGAAGTAACGGTTATGGGAAAAATTATATCGAACGGCCCTCTGTAGGCAACCTGAAACCAGCCTACTTATGTTGTATCAGACGATTATATTATATCGAACGGCCCTCTGTAGGCAACCTGAAACAGGGAATCATAGTGTTTCTCTATACACTGTATTATATCGAACGGCCCTCTGTAGGCAACCTGAAACTTGCTGGCTCTCGCACCTATCGGTTTTTTTATTATATCGAACGGCCCTCTGTAGGCAACCTGAAACTCTAACTTTGCATAAAATGAAACCCTCTAAATTATATCGAACGGCCCTCTGTAGGCAACCTGAAACAAGGGTATTCCAGCTAATACACTTGTTGACATTATATCGAACGGCCCTCTGTAGGCAACCTGAAACACACTCCTCTTTATATGGCATCAGTTCTAAATTATATCGAACGGCCCTCTGTAGGCAACCTGAAACTGCTAAAAGGTTACGAGAAGAGGCACTTTTATTATATCGAACGGCCCTCTGTAGGCAACCTGAAACTCAATCCTCTTTATATGGCATCAGTTCTAATTATATCGAACGGCCCTCTGTAGGCAACCTGAAACTGCAGAAGAGAGGAAGAATAAACTAGAAGAATTATATCGAACGGCCCTCTGTAGGCAACCTGAAACTGCTCACGAAGAGTATTGTTTTATGGTCGAATTATATCGAACGGCCCTCTGTAGGCAACCTGAAACTCATTTCATAGAGATAGACTTTCTGTTCGGATTATATCGAACGGCCCTCTGTAGGCAACCTGAAACTAGTATTTTGGGCTCTCTACGTATTCTACAATTATATCGAACGGCCCTCTGTAGGCAACCTGAAACATATTTCCCGAGTACGAACAAGGGAGAAAAATTATATCGAACGGCCCTCTGTAGGCAACCTGAAACTGTTACAGGGTGCAATGACTTGATCTTTGCATTATATCGAACGGCCCTCTGTAGGCAACCTGAAACTCTAGTGAAGTTGTTTGGAGCACGAACGTATTATATCGAACGGCCCTCTGTAGGCAACCTGAAACTAACGATTAAAATATGAATGAATTACAATCATTATATCGAACGGCCCTCTGTAGGCAACCTGAAACTACACCATTCAAGGTTAGAAACGTGATTGTATTATATCGAACGGCCCTCTGTAGGCAACCTGAAACATTCTATGAAATGTTTCTCGATAACAAATTATTATATCGAACGGCCCTCTGTAGGCAACCTGAAACAATGGAATGGTAGTACTTGGACAACTGGTAATTATATCGAACGGCCCTCTGTAGGCAACCTGAAACTGTATTTAATTATACTAGAACAGATCTGCACCTAGCAGATTTCTTTAAACAAGTCTTGCTCCAATTAAAAAAACCATACAATGGGCGTATTGTATCTTTAAAACTGCCCGTGATAGCTCTCGAAAAACTCTTTTGATCAAATTGCCGTAAGAAACTCCTCGAAAAATTTTTCTTGGAGCATACTTTTAATCCACAAAAGGATTTCTTTATTCGTGAACTTTGTCGCGATATCAATGAACAAATTAACGCGGTACGAAGAGAGCTCGAAAATCTTGAAAATCTCGGTATTCTCAAGTCTCGTCGAGAAGACAATACAAAACACTTTTCTCTCAATCTCCAATGCTCGATTCTCCCTGATCTTCAGATGATATTTGGTAAGACTTTTGATGCTATTGGAAAACTCAATGATTTCTTCAAAGGGAAACATAATCTCAGTCTCTTGATAGTCGGATGAGGTATCGAGGATATGACACGAGAGTCAACGAATAACCTCATAGATATTCTCATCATTGGAGAGATTGATAAAGAGAATTTCTGACTCTTTCTGACGAAGCATTTCTTCTGAAGAAAAATAAAGTATGCTGTTATTACAGAAAAAGAATTCAAAGAACGTCTCAAATATGGAGATAAACTCATTTCTCGCATCCTTACACAGAATGGCAATATTATTCTCAAAGACTCGCTTGGACTCAAAGAAGTATCAAAATAGTATATATTTTTAATTCCTTCCTATATGTCTCATCTCGGACTTATTGGCCTCGGCACTATGGGTGAAAATTTCGTTCGAAATATCGTCTCAAAAGATGAATCTATTGTCGTCTGGAATCGTACACCTGAAAAGGTAACTACCCTTCAATCTGAACTCGGTGAGGCAGTAATAGTGTGAGAAACTGTTTCAGAGCTTATTAAAAAAATGGAATCCCCAAGAAATGTATTTCTTCTGGTTCCAGCAGGCAAAGCAACCGATGAAGTTGCACAAACACTTTTTAATCTCCTTTCACCAGGAGATGCGGTCTGGGATCTCGGTAATGCTCATTGGGACAGCACCATAGCACATCAATTGAAAGCTTCACAGCACGGAATTCATTGGATAGGGTGTGGTATTTCTGGTGGCTCTGAGTGAGCACGGCTTTGACCTGCTATGATGCCAGGATGAGATAAAGAGAGTATCGAGCGTATGTTACCAATATTACAAAAGATTTCAGCAAAAGATTTTGCGGGGAATCCTTGTATCACCTACGTATGAGCTGCTGCTGCTGGAAACTTTGTCAAAATGGTACACAATGGTATCGAATATGCTCTTATGCAAGGTATCGCAGAAATCTATGATATGCTGCGGGCAGCTGGGAAAAATCAGGATGAAATGAAAAGTATATTCAAAGAAATCAATATAGGAATCGTAAATAGCTTCCTCCTCGATATCACGGTAGATATTCTCTGAGTCAAAGATCCTGTTAGTACGAGTGAATTTTTGCTAGAAAAAATCAGTGATATTGCTGGTAGTAAATGAACGGGGAGCTGGACAGTAGAAGCTGCTCTGAAACTCTGAGTACCCGTGCCAACTATCGCCGAGTCCCTCTTTGCTCGTTGGAATTCAGGGCGAAATGCAATTATTAAAAAGAATGAAAAATTTGCGACATTTACTCCGTTTGCATGAGGGAAACTACCAGATACTAAAACCCTCAGAGAAGCACTCGAACTCACCTATTTAGCTGCCTATGTTCAGTGACTTGAATTGATTTTGACAGCCGAAAAAGAATTTCAATGGGGTATCAATATCATAGAAGTGATACGTATCTGGCAAGGCGGTTGCATCATTCGGAGTCAAATGCTTGCTATCATTCCTCAAATATATGAAGCATCCCCTGGAACGAGTGAATTTCTTCATCAGCTCCAGACGCATATGGCTTCACTTGATGAAGTGGTTTGTTGATCTGGAGTGCCAATTCCTGTTATAGCGAGCTCGAGAGAATATCTAAAAACACTGATGAGTGAGAAACTCCCCACCAATCTTATCCAAGCTATGCGAGATCATTTTGGTGCTCATGGTATAAAGAGGATCGGAAGTGATGTAGGTCAAACTTTTGATTGGAAATAACATTAAGAGAGCATCTGCTGAAAACCCTCCCAATCCAGCACAGTCACCCCAAGTGATTGTGCTTTTTCTTTTTTGCTTCCAGCATTGTCTCCAGCGATGAGATAATCGAGATTTCCTGATACAGAGCTACGGATTTCTCCACCATGTTCTTCAATCAAAGTGTGAATCTCATCACGAGAAAGAGTAAAAGTACCTGTGACACAAAATGTCTTACCCGCCAGAATCCCCTCAGGCTTATGTATTTTTCCTGGTGCATACACTATCTGTACTCTTTCAGTAAGTCTTTGAAGAAGTGTTGTGTGGGTCTGGAAGTATTCACAGATAGACCGAGCAGTTTCTGGTCCTATATCTTTGATGATTTCGAGTTCTTCTGGGGTTTTTGAAAAAGAGAGTAGATCTTCCTGGCTTTGGAAAAGTGGTGCCAATAATTTTGCAGTTCTCTTACCTACTCCGGGTATTCCCAGAGAAGCAATTATTTTTTCAATTGGAAGTGTTCGTTTTGCTTCAATAGCCTGCAACAAATTTTTAACAGACTTTTCTTTATAGCCTTCGATACTGAGAAGTTCA
>JAYSSG010000010.1:0-1771 GCA_043720655.1 Candidatus Altimarinota bacterium | reverse complement strand
CTATCGCGAGTACCGTCAGCGTTGAGACGGATCAGGTAGGGAGCTGTGGCACCATTATAGGTCGTAAATGAGCCTGCTGCGAGGATTTTACCATCAGGCTGACGAGCAATACTGTATACTACACCATTCAGCCCTGTACCAGTTTGAGTAAAAGCTGGATCGATAGCAAAAGCACCAGTACTATCAAATGCTGCAGCATACACCTGTGGTACGAGATACCCTACCATCATCACGGTCAGAAGCAAAAGCTGGAGAACAGGACGAGCGATGCTCCTGAGAGAAAATCGACGGAGAAAGAGCCGAGAGAACATAAAAAAAAGATTAAATGACTTCTGTAAGTGTGCCACACTTTCGAAACGATTACAACTTTTTAGCGGTTCTTTTGGGTCTTCAATACCTTTCTAACGAGATAAAAAGATTGACTTTTTACTTTTTAATTCTCTTATATAAATTGAGAAATTGTTTTTTTATTTGCTTACGATATTTCTGGGTACTTTTTTCTATTTTCTCAAATACCTCTTCGAGCATCTCTGATATTCTATCACCTACGGTGATGATCCATTCTGAGAGAGGACTTGGAATGATATGAGCGAGTCTCCATGAGCCCCACGCCATAAGTCCAAGAGATACTATTTGATTGAAATTGAGAATTTTCCAGTGAGAGAAAAAACCAAACAAGTAGGCGATATTATCTGAAGAAGCATCATTCCACCATTCTCCGAGAAACCACATAAGTCCCCAGAGTATTGCTCCGAGACCTGCTGCTAGTCATCGTTCTGGACGGAGCTTTCGGACGATGTAGATGAGAGAAAAAATAGCGAGTGTGCAGAGTATGTAGGCGATAGCGAGTGGGAATCGTGGAAATTCTGCGAGAATAGGGTTATTGATGTAGTCCACTGCGAAGATGCCCTCATTGCGCACTCCATAGACCTGTCCCCCAAGAAACGCTCCAAAATACGCCATAATCGAAGCAAATACCCACGATATCACCGTAATATCGAGAGCCTCTTCACGATCCTCACGATCTCTCCGTCTCATATGAAACCAGAAAAGTCCAAAGAAAGCGAGGACTGCGCCTCCAGCACTAAAATAAAAATCTGACATTAAAAAGAAGCTCAAAAAAGGATATTCAAGAGAAAAAGCTGACTTCGTCGGAAGTCACGCATAGAGAATCACATGGAATAATCGTGAGACAAAGAATGTGGTCAAAAAGAATGAGAGAAGGTTGACACTAAAAAATGAGGCATTAACACTATATTTTTTTCATAATCTTCTCAGCATCCAATAAAATAAGAAGAAAGAGAGAGTCAGTGCGACACCAAACGTGGTGACTGGGACCGTCGTATCTCAAAATATAAACTTATATAGTTCTGGGTACATAGAGGAGGAATATAAAAAACTACAAGAAGTATAGAAGATGGTGAAAAAAATGCAAGAAAGCTCAGAAAAATAAATAATCCCCTTAAAAGATGATCTGTAATTGAGGAGAGGATTACATTGTCTTTCTCTGATTTTCTATCATGCAATTTGCTTATAACAAGAATACAATTTCTTTCATATTTGATACATAGTACGATACAAGAATATATATTTGCTTTTTACTATAGATTCGTAGGGGATTTGTATTGAGAGATAACCAGGTTGGTAAAAATACTGTTTCCCAATTATATACTGATCGCACTCTCGCCAAAAGTCTCTCCCCAATATCACATCAATGGGAATCTTGGCTCCATCAGATAATGATTTCTGAGCTGCTTTTAGATATGTATTT
>JAYSSG010000009.1:0-9551 GCA_043720655.1 Candidatus Altimarinota bacterium | reverse complement strand
GGACTGCGGGGACTATCAAATGAATCACACGAGAGGGGATAGCACAGATGGGTACGACTATTATGCTCTGTAATACCTACCACCTGATGCTTCGTCCGGGATCAGAGACTATTGCCAAGATGGGAGGACTTCATAAATTCATGAATGTGAATCTGCCAATTCTCACGGATAGTGGAGGTTTTCAAGTATTTTCTCTTGGAAATCCTCGAAATGGATGACAGGCTCTTGTGACGACGGATGAAGATGGTGTGGAGTTTCGCTCGCACCTGAATGGTGACAAATACTATATCACGCCAGAAAAAGCAATGGAGATACAGTCTGAACTCGGAGCAGATATTATTATGGCTTTTGATGATGTCGCAGCAGGGGATGCGACGAAGTCTCGTGCTCGTGAAGCGCTCGATAGGACACACAGATGGGCAGAGCGATGCGTAGAGCGATGGCAAGGCCTTGCTCCTGAGAGAGCAAAATTATGACTGCACGAACAAACACTCTTTCCAATTATTCAATGAGTGACGTATCCAGATTTACGCGTCGAATCTACGCGTTTTATTGGCTGACTTCCGACTCTCTGAATCGCGATTGGCTGACTTTCAGTTGGGGAAACAAAAAAAGATATGCTCGATATGCTGGATGTCGTTTCACCAGAATTACCAAGAGAAAAGCCACATTATTTGATGGGCGTTGGCACACCAGAAGATCTAGTTGAAGCGATTGCAAGAGGGGTAGATATGTTTGACTGTGTGCTCCCGACACGACTCGGGCGACATGGAGAAGTCTTCACTTCTGAGGGGTATCTCAAAATCAATCGAAGTAGTCTCCATGGATCGATGGACAAAATCCCCGTTGCTCCATGACTCGAGACATCTGTAAGTGAAAACTATACTCTTGGATATCTTCGTCACTTGATGCATGCCGATGAGCTCCTCGGACAGATACTTCTCTCGATGCACAACACTGAATTTTTGATGCGTCTGTGTGATCGTGCTCGTGAGGCAATTGAGATGAGACAATATGAGAAGTTTAGACAAGATTTTTGGAGTCAGTATACCGTTTAGTATAATGCTTGACTCTGTTTATTTTTTCATACAATACCTGTGTTTTCCGCTCTAGCGGATAATTTTATTTTTCACTCTTTTCCTTATGTCTGCAACTGAAGACAAGCAGCGAAATGTCCGTAATATCGGTATTATCGCACATATTGACGCTGGTAAGACTACTACTACTGAACGTATTCTTTTTTATTCTGGTAAAACACACAAAATCGGAGAAGTACATGATGGTGCTGCAACTATGGACTGGATGGAACAAGAACAAGAGCGTGGTATTACTATTACTGCGGCTGCTACAAAAACTTCTTGGAAAGGACTCGATATCAATATTATTGATACTCCAGGTCACGTAGACTTCACTATCGAAGTAGAGCGTTCAATGCGTGTCCTCGATGGTGGTGTCGTCGTATTTGATGGATCACAAGGTGTAGAGCCTCAATCAGAAACCGTTTGGAAACAAGCAGACAAGTATGGTGTTCCTCGAATCGCCTTTGCAAATAAGATGGATAAGACAGGAGGAGATTTTGACATGACCTACGAATCTATCAAGAAGCGTCTCGCTGGTAACAAAGTTATCGCTGCACAGCTTCCTATTGGTCGTGAAGGTGATTTCCATGGAGTACTTGATCTCGTAGAGATGAAAGCATACGGATTCAAAGGTAATATGGGAGTTGAGCAATATGAGCTTCCTTTCCCAGAAGAAATGCGAGCAAAAGCAGAAGCAGCACGACTCGAACTCATCGAAAAAGCAGCAGAACAAGATGATGCATTGATGGAGAAATACCTCGGAGGTGAAGAGCTCAGTATCGCAGAAATCAAATCTGGTATTCGAAAAGGAGTCGTATCAAGCAATCTGTTTCCACTTTTCTGTGGTTCAGCGCTTGCAAACGTAGGAGTACAGAGAGTACTTGATGCAGTCATAGACTATCTCCCATCACCGATGGATATCAATGCTGGTAAAATCGCTGGTACAGATCCAGACGATGATACAAAAGTAATTGAGTTTAAGCAACTTGATACAGAGCCACTTTCTGCACTTGCATTCAAGATCATGACGGATCCATTCGTAGGACGTCTCACATTTGTACGAGTGTATTCTGGTGTGATCAAATCTGGAACTGCTATCTATAATACTAACAACGGTGAAGTAGAACGTATTGGTCGTATTGTAGAAATGCATGCAAATAATCGAAAAGAAGTCACTGAAATCACAGCAGGTAATATCGCTGCAGTTATTGGGCTTAAATCAACGAAGACTGGTCATACACTCTGTGACAAGGCGCATCCTATCCAACTTCTCTCCCTTGATTTTCCAGAACCAGTTATCTCTGTCTCTGTAGAGCCAAAATCAAAAGCAGATCAAGAAAGAATGGGTATAGCCCTCAACAAGCTCGCTGAAGAAGATCCGTCATTCCGTATTCGTTCTGATGTAGAAACAGGTCAGACAATTATTGCAGGAATGGGAGAGCTTCATCTCGATATCATCGTGGATCGTATGCGTCGTGAATTCAAAGTCGAATGTAATGTCGGCGCTCCACAAGTAGCGTACCGTGAGACTATCACACAGGCTGTGAAAGATCAAGAGTATTCTTACAAGAAACAAACTGGTGGTCGTGGACAATTTGGTCACGTTATTATCACGTTTGAACCCATTACTGAAGATATGCGAAAGGCGGAACCAGAAGAATACAAAGAAGAAAATCATTTTATTGATGAAATCAAGTGAGGTGTAATCCCAAAAGAGTATATCCCATGAGTACAAAAAGGTCTCAAAGCTTCGTACGCGCGAGGTATTATTGCTGGTTACCCATTAGTAAACATCCAAGCAACACTCACATTTGGTTCTTACCATGATGTCGACTCAAATGAGCTCTCATTCCGTATTGCAGCCAGCAAGTGTTTCCGTGAAGCAAGTAAGAAAGCAAAACCTATCCTTCTCGAACCGATCATGAAAGTAGAGATCAGTACTCCTGAAGAATATATGGGTGATATTCTCGGAGATGTGAATGCTAAACGAGGACAAATCAATGAAATGAGTGATAGAGGTATGGCAAAAATTGTCGCAGCCTTTGTGCCTCTTTCTGAAATGTTTGGTTATTCGACAGCACTCCGATCAAACTCTCAAGGTCGTGCGACGTATGCAATGGAATTCTCTCATTATGCTCCAGTACCCGCAGTAATTACAGAAAAAATCCGTACTGAACGTGGTGTAAAATTCGAAGAAGATGATGAGTAGGAGAGTATAGAATCTGAAAATGATTATCCGAGAAATTCCCAACTATAAGTTGGGAATTTTTCACAATTTAGCCTTTAGTAACACGGTATTTATGCAGTCAAAAACAGTCACAAAAGATTATCTTCAGCAAGAAAATTACATGCAAGATGCATCATATCATTCGGATGAGCAAAAAAATCGTGCGAAGAGTATAGTGAAAAATCTGTGAGATATGCACCCGTTATGTCAGATTTCTGTCTGCATTCCAGCATATCGAGAATCTGGACTTATCCGAAATACGCTCGAGCACTATACTCTCAATCAAAATACACCTGAAGGAAAACCACTAAATCCAGATTTTTTTGAAATCAATATCCTCATCAATCGTCCCAATGAAGACTCTGAGCGAGATATTCTTATGCTAGAGGAGATTCGTATATTTCAGTCAGAATACCCACAATATCATATCAACATAGCCGAAATGTTGTATGAATTTCCTAAAAAAGCAGTTATAGGGACAATATTTAAAGATATTGTAGACGCTGTTATTATAAGAAATCTATCGAGAAAAGTACCCAATGATACAAAGTCTCGTCTTATTATCAGAACAGCAGGTGCTGATGTTGAGGCTCTCAATCCTTTTCTTTTGTCTCGAACAATGACAGTGTTTTCTGATAGACATATTGCTGCACACCGTGGTGAAACACGTTTGCCACCACAGCTTCTCAGATCTTTTCCACTCCTTCATGTCATGCAGACATTTGCCATCTTTCTTCTCCGACAGTACAGAGGAAGTCAGACAACCAATGGACCTTTTTCCTACACTGCAGAAGCCTACGCTGCCGTGCATTGATTTAATCCAGATATGATTCTCTGAGAAGAGGTTGACCTTGCGCAAAGAATTCTCACATTTACTGAAGAATCTCAATGAGATTTTTCTTTTTTGTGTGATGAAATAAAAGATGTTCTCAATAACCCCCGAAGACAAGTCCATGCTCTTTTTTCTGGTACTGGAATGGCGAGTAGATATCAAAAGTTTGGTACTTCTGTCAATGAGGACAGTGTGCATGGTATGTCGACATGTTGGAGAAGTATTTCAACAGAAACGCTTCCCGCCTCTTGTATATTGACTCCTGAAAACCTCTCAAGAGAAATATCTGGTTACTACCGTACCTATCTCAGAATCGCAAAAGCAAATAATATCCCGCTCGAACGTATAGATGTGATATTTCACAAGGGGTTTGAACTGTGTGGCATCACGGAATATACCACTCACAAAAGCTCTTTTATGCAGGATAATTCTATTGAAATATGTGACATTGCTTGGCTCTTAAAACACATGGATACTCAAACATTTTCTTGGAGTGAGATTTTTAACTCACATCAATTATTGACTAAAGATATAAAATAATTCATTGATCTAAATTATTGATTGTAAATTGTGTGTATTTTTTTTGACAAAAAAGCAACTCTCCCTACAATGCCCCAGTTCCTCGGTAGCTCAGCGGTAGAGCAGTTGGCTGTTAACCAATTGGTCGTAGGTTCGATCCCTACCCGGGGAGCCAAAAAGGATTTGAAGATGATAAAAGGGTGTTGAAGGGTTCAGATAGTTCTATCTGACGCACTTCTCACCCTTTTATAAAAATGTTTAGAACCAGTATTTCCGCGATTTTGAGTTTATCATCACCGCTCCTCGATTGATAGCTTGTAATGAGGCTTTCTATCGTGTTTAGAAAATCATCCAAAGTCATCTCCGAAGCCTCCAGTTTTTCCTGAAGGTCTGTGATCTGTTCATCCAAGGTGACGAGTTTTTCTTCCAGGTCCACTTTTTTCTCTTCGTAGCGGGCTTTCTCTCGATCGGTCCAGGATTTTCCTGTGATCATATAGCTATCGAGGAGCTCATTCATGTCGTTTTGGACTCGATTCCTGGTCTTCCTCGCTACCATGACATCGTTTTTCCGACTATCCTGCATCTCAATCAGTTCTTTCTTTGCGGTACGCATGTAAGTATCGAATTTTTGCTTGTTTTTCGCGAGCGTCTCATACATCTGCTCAAAGTGTCGATTCAGAGCACTGACGAGGGTTTTTGCTCGAATGCCTGGGTAATCGAAACCTGTCTTTTTTGCAATAGCTTGTTTTACTTTCGGATCCACCACATACATGAGGTAGACATTGCCTTTGCCATTCTTGATAATCTGTGGTTTGTACTCTATTTCAGGGCTATCCAGGTCAAAGATTTTCCCCTTCAGTGGCTTGCCTTCCTGGCGGTGATAATTGAGCGAACGGCTATCCTTGGAGATCATATAAAACTCCTCTTCGGTCACCATAGGCTCAAAATCGTACTTATCGCGAAGTCGTATACTGACACCGTCCACGATACACTCGCCATAGTAGAGCGGATCCAGGAACATACGAGAGAGTTTTTGTTCGGTAATAGGCTGATACTTCCTCGCTTTTTCGCCCTTCTTAATTTCGCGATGATAGCCCGAAGCATCCAGATACTGGACGATGTCTCGTACTTTCTTGCCCTGGAGCTTCATCCTCCAGGCATGGCGGATCTCTTCCCAAAATTTCCCCTTCACATATCTGCCTGTTTTCTCGTCTCGCTCATATCCCGCCTTGACGATACCGTTCGTCGTCCCTTCAGCGTGGAGAAGGTCCCTGGCTCGCCCTACATCATCGGAGATTTTGTCTGAATACTGCTTTCCGAGAACAAAAGCCATACCAAGGAGCATCTTGCCATTCGCATCAGTGGAGAAGTGTTGCGTGCAAAATCTCAAATCTTTGATGATATCGTGGTCTACCATGTCGATGAAAATACCTGCTTCGAGCATATTCCTGGCGATACGATCGGGGTGATAGGCAATGATACCGTCGGCTTTGCCTTTTTGGATCTGCTCAAGCATATTTTTGAAGAGTGGTCGCTTGTGAGCGACTTTTGCAGATCGCATCTCGGTGACTTCTTGGACGATGATGAGTCCGTCTCTCTTGGCGAGTTCTCGACAATAGGTCAGCTGGTCCTCGATGGACCGCTCTTGCTTGCCGACTTCATCGGTGGATTTCCTGGCGTAGAGGATATATTTATCGGCTTTTTGTTTGTATATAAGCATAGAAATGGGTTAATTGGTGTAGAGAATCGAGAGTTTGATGTCGCTCTGCGGTGGACCATGTTCGTGTTGCCTGCCAAATTCGGCACTATTTCTCCGCTCCAGCCACCACATGCTGGTCTTGATACATCCTTTTTGTATTTGCTTCACGAGATTGAGCTTTGCCTGCAGATTGACCGAGTGTTTGAGGAGTTCTTTTCTCTCACTGAATTCTTTGTGATCCTGGCAGTAGTCGTACAGTGCGGTTTTTCCTATATCCGCCATGACGCAAGCTTCGCGATCACTACAGCCGTAACTCCACGCTTTCTCAAGAAGAGTGATTTTGTCTGGAGTGAGGATTGTCGGTCGTCTCTTTTTCATAGTTATAATAGAGTATAAACCGCATTTATATGCTATTATAGCTATAATAGCATTATGTCTAAACAATTTTTCTAAACCTGGATCAGGAATTTACGGACAAGCCTATTTCTCCGAAATACCACAAAATCCAGTTCCAAACTGGATTTTATAGCACATGTTGAAAGTGGATTTCTGGTCCGTAAACTCTATTTCCTCGAACTGTTACCAAATTCCAATTGGACCAGCTGTCCGCCTATACTTGTATGATCTGGGCTTCCTGAAGTCGGATTATTGACTGCTTCGTAGAGCATATGGATGGGTTCTTGTGAGGACATAAAAGAAGATGAAGAAGTAGAGACCTCAGTATATTTCTCGAGCTTCACTTTTAGAGGACCTCTAGAAAAACTTTCTACAGTCGGGAAAATTGGCTTTGATATGCTCAAAAATCCACTGTGTTTCCGTTTGTCATTTTGGGCAATGATCTTTTCCGTACACTAGGAGTATCGTGATGGCTCCAGTTCCATTG
This sequence comes from Candidatus Altimarinota bacterium, assembly GCA_043720655.1. Taxonomy (GTDB): domain Bacteria; phylum Patescibacteriota; class Gracilibacteria; order BD1-5; family JAGOOR01; genus JAGOOR01. The sequence goes on along the minus strand of JAYSSG010000009.1, from coordinate 2,312 downwards.
GCAAGATGAAATATAGCTCTATTGCCTGATCATTTTGGGGACTCATTGGTTCCTGCTATTTTGAAATCCAGCTTAAAAATGCCTTCTTCGTACTCTTGGGAAAACTTGAGGGCGTCTATCAGATTGGTTTGTTGGAAACCATTTGCACGCTCGAGGGTGGCGATGATCGTTTTTCTTGTCTCTATCCACTGCTTTCCTGGGTATTTTTTATAAAAAGCCTTGCAAAAGTGAGACTCTGCAAAGCTCGTAAAAGAAACAGAAAAATGAAGGTCCTTAATATACATTTTCAGGTTCTTCGTTATTTATAAGAGCATACGGTATCATCTCTCGATCTCTCGATACTTTCCAGGGGATCTGTGCATGTGTGAAATCCACGAGGGTCTTGGTTGGGAGTCCTTGCCACTTCTTACATACCTTTTTGATGAGTCCGAGCTCATCATGTGAAAATACGCTATCATCAGGTTGCTCAACGAGGCTCACCATAATAGCCTTGCCTGTACTCGTAGCATTCACCGATTCATCGTGGTCTATGAGGTCAAAGAATTCGATTGCTACGGGTCCCTGGGCGAGCTTTTTGTACTCAAACCCAGAAATAGGCTGGAGAAAATTATAATAACTCGCAAAATCGCACAGATAAACCAGTTTTGCCAGCTTTGTTTTGGTGATTTTCCCATCTTTATCGGCACCGTGTTTGATACATTCGAGCACCAGATGATGAAATTTGGTTTCTGCCTTCTCGGGATAATTCATGTATTCGATTTTTTGTGAGACACTGAGCTCGTCGTCGAGGATCATATCCATAGGCACCTCAAAAATCTCAGAGAGTTTCTTGAGCTCATCAAGGTTCATAGAGCGGTCACCTTTTTCGAGAGTGACCAGAGTCTGACGAGACATGCCGAGTTTGTCTGCGAGTTGCTCTTGAGAGAGATTTGCTGACTTTCGGAGTTGAGAGATGAGATTGTTAGTCATAGGTATTTTTAGTGTAGAGATAGTATATGAATTATTCGTATGTGTCAATTTATTTTAACATTTAATGCAATATATACTATAAAATAGTATTTTATGTACTAATTATTTGACAAACTATGGTCTATGAATAAAAATAGATTGTTTGCCTGCTTACTTCCTAACCATCATTTTTATGAGCAACAACAAACAAACCTGGGTATCTCCAACAGGACCTCAGTGGAAAGTGGATCATCCTGGATCTGACAGAGCTTCTGGCATCTTTGATACCAAGCAAGAAGCGGTCAACTTTGGTCGGCAAGTCTCCAGAAATCAGGGGACCGAGTTTATCGTCCAGAATAGAAATGGACAGATCGGATTCAGGGACTCTCACGGACATGATCCGTTTCCGCCTGCAAATTAGAGAGCCACTAACTTATTTCCAGCTCTCTCAAAATAGTCTCAAATCAGTCTGAAAAGTACTGGGGGAGGATCAAATCATTTTTTCCTGTACGATGATTTTGGGACCAATTTTGAAATCCATCCACTGCAGATTTTCCAGAGCAGTAGATGATCTTTGCATTTGTGCTGGCGAGTGGCTTCCAGATATGATTATCATGTGTCCTAACCTGCAAGCCTATGATCGCTATTTTTTCAGCAGAATTGACGAGGTCTACATATCTATTTCTTTGTCATGCAATAAAACTTGTACCTGAAGTTGTGCTTTTATTTGGTTCAAAATAACTCATCACAGGTGGTACTGCATTACCTTGTATTCTATTGCGAAATTCATGAGGGTCTCAAATAACTTTTATCTCACCATTTATTTGTACATCCCTACCAGAGAAAGAAACGCCAGATGAAGAAAACATGGCTCATTCGCAAAAAATGTGACAAGCCCCATGAGGTAGGCATATTTCTACAGGTTTCGAGTGATTTGGGGAACTTCAAAGGTATGGCTGTATTCAGGATGCAATCAATGAAGTCTCTAGTAATCTTTCATAGTTTAACGAGACAAACGCTCCATCCCAAGAGTTTTTGTAAATTCTTTGAGCTAACTTGTAATAAAGGCTATGCGTCGTTGGCTGAAATCCAAAAAAATATGCCGACATGGCTCTTTGTAGTGGTGGTAAACTATGAGAGTTCACTCGAGTCATCGCTAATTCAAAATCAGACTCAAACAGTTTGCTCAATTCCCCAGTAATTGTTCCCCATCAAGTTGGATCAAATCTTTGTAAAGCCTGGAAAAGTTTATCTCATAAGGGTGGGGTATTGAGTGAATCAGATCAATAACTTGCTCCTGCTCCAAAAATGATGAGGTATTTTGGCATATATTATTGATTAAAACTCTCCTGCATCAAAGCATT
>JAYSSG010000008.1:0-4044 GCA_043720655.1 Candidatus Altimarinota bacterium | reverse complement strand
CAAAGAGAGAGGCGAATATCAGGAGTGAAGAAAAAGAGAGAAAGATGGCCATCGTGTCAGGTACCCTCCATTTATGAATACGCCATCTCCCAAAATAGCTCACAAATGGAGAGAGAAGAAGTGCTACAAATATTGCTCCCCCAAAGAGAAAAAGAATCGATTGGAGCGTATAGAGAAGCCATGCTACGAGTGTGATGCCGAGTACGACACATACTTTTAGGACGAATCCTTTTGTTTCAGTTGAGAAAAGAGTTTCTTTCATAGGAATAGTATACTCCAAAATGCGATTTTTTACAAATAATTGTGCGATTTTTGACTATTCTTCTGTTGGACTTTTTGTCGTATTAGTTTCGTTTACACGATTTTCCTGAACGATAAAATTCACAGTATTTATTCACTCTATGATATTTGTGCACAAATCTCCTATACTTTGAGGTTTGCCGAGAGACATATCAAAAATAGTCCAAGCCATGTCATAATAGAGAGTTTTTGCGACGGCATGGATACTATTTATGAGTGTGATATTGCTTGGCCACAAGCTGAGATCATCTTGTATTTTGGCTATCTTTACCGTGTAGATATGGTAGAAAGTTATCATGATATCGTAGAGAAAGGTGATATATTCATCAGGGATCACATCGTCTATAATTCTTTCTTCCATGGTACTTGCTTCAGATTCGAGCATGGGGTTACGATATTTTTCTCTCAGAAGAGGGAGAAGGGTCCCCATTTGCTCCAGTATGTCTAAATATCACTTTCCGACTGACCATGTCAGCCATTCCCCACGAATTTCAACAACGAGTACTTCAATCTTTTCTAGTAGTATATCGGGTTCCCGAGATATTTCTTTTGTGTGTGGAAAAGGTATTGGTTCTTCCTCGGATAAGAGGATATTTTGCACAAATCCTCTAAAGGCTCATAGGAGTCTTTCGGTATCGCCTGCTCATGCTCAATTGATAGGAGTCGGATAATAGTGTTTAAATTGTCATGCTATGTTACCACTTGTATCCCCTGTGAGTATATCTACCACGAGTTCTGAAGGGCGGGTACCCTTTTTATATCAGTGTTTTCTGAGTAGATCCTCAGAGATTGTAGTCGGGAGGGCTTCAATTATCTGTATGCCATTGTTTCGTAAAAATGTTAAAAGCTCAAGTCCATTCATAAGAATTAATTTTATCATATTTTTATCTTTGTCAAAAATAAAGTACCACAGAATATTTTTAATACAGAAGCATTTAAAAAATATTATCAAAGAGCATTCCATATCGCAGCGGTGGGAATATGTAGGAGAAAACCATTTTCAGAGTGCTATCCTATAGAGTCTAAATAGTTTTGCATCTTGTGAAAAATAGACTACACTGTACCTACTTAATCCTTTCTTTATGTCATATCTTATTGTATTATTTGTAGCAGCGATATTTATCATTCCGATGTTTGTCCGTATCGTGAAACAGGGGACACTTGGTATGATTGAGACACTGGGGCGATTTAGCCGATTAGCACAACCAGGAGTACATTTTATTATCCCAGGAGCTCAGTCTCTCGCGAAGATAGATATTCGTGAACAGGTTATCGATGTCCCTCAACAGGAAATCATCACATCAGATAACGTGAACGTGATGGTGGACGGAATCGTATATTATCGTATTGAGGATGTCCTCAAAGCAACCTATGAAATCAACAATGTCCGTCTTGCAGTACTCAATCTCGCACAAACCAATCTTCGTAGTGTTCTCGGTACTATGAGTCTCGATGACACACTCTCAAATCGTGTTGCCATCAATACCCGCCTCAAAGCCGCTCTCGATGTGGAGACAGCGAAATGGGGAGTCGATGTGACTCGGGTAGAGATTCAACGACTTGACCCGCCTATGCATATTCAGGAAGCCATGAGTAAACAGATGATTGCAGAGCGAAGTAAGCGAGCGATTATCCTCGAAGCACAGGGTTACAAAGAATCACAAATTTCTCGTGCAGAAGGAGATAAACAATCTTCTATTCTTCAGGCAGAGTGACAGAAACAATCCCAAATTCTTGCAGCAGAAGGGCAGGCTGAAGCTATGGAGCGTATTGCTATTGCACAGGCTAAAAAAATAGAGGTGGAGTCTCTCGCAGCAGATAAATTTTTCAAAGGCAATGCTATTACTCATGAACAAATCAAAGTGGCTGGAGAAGCTATGGCAAATAACACAAAATACATTCTCGGAACCGATGTGATGGCGGGTATTCAAAAAATATTTACCAAATAATAGTATGTCAGTTACACTTCTTTGGCTTGCTGCAGCACTGTTTCTTCTTTTAATAGAGGCCTTCACAGTGACTCTCTATGGTGTCGTGATTGCACTTGGGTGCCTCTCGGCAGCTGGCCTAGCATTCTATATGGGAGATGTATGGCACTGGTATCAGCTTGTGCTGTGTCTTGTTGTAGTAGCTATTGGTTCATACTATATTCCTCGTATTTTTCACCGTACTGGTGTGTCCCTTCAAACGGGGCTCGATGAGTATATCGGTACTCAAACAACTATTAAGATCATTGATGGTACCACCAAAGTGACTCTTGGAGGTGTTGACCGTCTGGTACATTCAGAAAAAACACTTTCTGAATGAGAAAGCGTGACTATTATTGGTAGAAATGGTACGATTCTAACAGTCGAATAATTAAAACAATTTCCTGAGTCTACTCATAAGTTGGAGAATACGGAGGGTGACAGGTTTGAAAATAATCACTTTTTCTTGAGGGAGAGTGACTTTTTCTGGAGAAAAGCGCATTTTAAAAGTAGTTACTCCAGCGAGCTTGTCTCACGGTCGTGACGAGATTCCAAGAAAATCATACTCAGTACAGCCTCGATGGAGTGCTTCACGGATTGCTTCCCATTGGAGGAGATAGGTGCCATGATCTCGACGTATTTCCTGAGAATTGGAACTGGCACCATAATAATAAATCCCCTGATTACCAGAGTAGACAAATATTCCAGCAGCATGGAGAGTGTTATCTTTTATCACAAAGAGGAGTCCTCCAGCATCATTTTTCTCTAGTACAGACACAAAATGTTTGTAGTAGACGAGACTATTGTGTGAAAAATTATCTCGCTCTGTGGTTTCTTCCAGAAGCGAAAAAAAGAGCTCTATATTGGTAGCACCTGATTGATTTTTTCATGGGAGAGCATAAGAGGACACTGTATCACCCTGGACCCAATGAGCCGTGAGTCCTCGTCGCTGAGCAACACGGATATTGTATCGTCCCTTCTCTTCGAAACGATTTATAAGGGTCTCTTCTGTCATTTCAGTGAGAGGGATAACAGCTGTCTTTGATTCAAGAAAGCGTCGAAAAGGAGCCCTACCTACTTGATGATATGCTCATGTAAGAGGTTCAATTTGGAGGAAGAGATCAGAAGGTGATGCTATTTTTTTACAGATATCGTCGAGGACATTTTCTGACAAGGCATTTGCATTGGGGCCTAAGACGTAGAGTCCTGTATACTGTTTCCAGATTTCCCTCCGTTCTATGAGCAGAGAAATATTTCATGCTGTATAGGAGAGTATTTTAGCTTGGTGTGTTCAGGTGAGAATCTCTGCCCAGAGAGGGGATTGCCAAAAACTCTTATTTGATATATTTCCTGAAGAGGGTGATATATCCTGCAAAATATTATTTGACATAGTATAATTTATATTGTATAGTATGATTGTATTTCGTTCATAATCTTTTTTTATGGTTTCCGATACTCTCCATACACCATATTCAATTCAGCTTAAAAAGCAATACAGAGACACACTACAGCTTATTATTTCTGGAGAACTTGATGAAACTAACGCGGATGTTGCTTTTGCAACACTGGAATCAGAAATCACCGACCAGCCTGAATATAAGCATATCGCATGTGACTTTTCTCATCTTGCGTATGCGAATTCCAAAACACTTGGCTATCTCACGGATTTTATCGCTCGGACACACCGTCTGTGAAAGACTATCTCCTTTGATCGTGTTCACCCAAAAACTCAATATATCTTTGATATGATAGGGCTTTCCAAAGTAGTGGATAAAAA
>JAYSSG010000007.1:0-10017 GCA_043720655.1 Candidatus Altimarinota bacterium | reverse complement strand
CATCATGAGAGACCATATAATACCAACCTGGTACCACAGGGAGAGTGAACTCTTGTATTTTCTTTTGCACTCCAGTGTGGTAGATGAGAGACCATGTTTGAGCTGGAAATATATCTGTCTCAGATCCATCATCAAACTGAACAGAAGCGGATCCATTATTTCCCGTCTTAAGGGTCTCCTCTTCGAAGAGAGGGGTATCGATATCCGAGCGATCGAGTGTCCTGTCTTCGAATTCATCAGATGGAAGAATGAGTGATCCATTTTTCATCACTATTTTACTATCTTGTGCAAAGAGTATTACTTCTCCAGCACGAAGAGTGACATCTTGTTTTTCGTTTCAGACGATACGTTGGAAAGTAGTTTTTTCTTTTGTATAAGCAATTTTCTTCGCACGTATGACAAAATCTATTGGTAGATTCTGAAGCACAGTTGTACCTTCAGTGTATTTTCCTCCTGGAAGAAGAGTCCTGTATATCTTTTTACGATGCAGCACCACTTGCCCAGACACATCAGAGAGAACTGGTTGTGGCAAGAGGATATACCCCTTAGAAGGAGCTTCCGATATCATCATACTATCAATACGATATTGAGCCTGTTCAGGATCACTTTCTCCCCAAGTAGAGAAAATATCAAATTGTTTATGGCTCGTTTTTTTATCGATAATGTATTGCCCTTGGAGATTACCTGGAGTATTCCCATATCGCAAGAATATCTGCATATCATGCGGGAGTGCGGCTACATCGGTCGTACTTTGCCCGAAGAACTCGCTCATCATACTCGTGAGAGTAAATATCTGAGGACGATCTTTGATGTAGATTTTCTTCGGAGATTGAGTGTGATTTTCTTTTCGATAAATAGCATTTCCGAGAGTATAGAAGATGTCCTTGTCTCCATCTTTATCATCATCTATCATATGCAGAACAGACTCTTTTTCTTGGTCTTCGTAGAAATAATTGAGTCGTTTTGAGGTACCATTCTTAGTGATATAGAGCCCCTTTGATCTCTTGAGTTGTGTAGAATTTGGTCTCGTCGTTGAGACAGTGGTCGTTGGAGAAATGTTTGAAGTCGGAGCAGGAGTGGCGGTTATAGGAAGTACTGCCTGTGCAACAAGTGAAGGAGCCGAAGCAATCAATGGAGACTTCGGAATACTTGTAAGTGAAGACACTGCATCGATCAGTGCAGATCCTGAACCAAGAGTTGGAGATGAGGCTAGGTGAGATGCACTTGGGTTCATACCTTGTAACCATGCGATATCTTGAGGAGTTTTTTGTCCAGATGTCAGTGCAGAGAGATCTGCGATAAATACCTTATTATTATCGATATCTTTTTGAATCGCTGAAGCAATGGTCGTTGCCTGTTTTTCAAAACGATCTTGATAGATTCAAGGATTAAATGATTCAAAGGTTGGTGGTGTATTCTTTGTAGGGAGATGACTTGCAAGAATCTTACTGAGTGCTTGGATTTCTTGCGAAGGATTTTTAGAATTTTGAGGATGGAGAGTCTGCTCATAGAGTTGTCCTATCAGTCCTGGAAGTTGATTGAGGGATGAGGTCTGAACGGTCGAACCATTCTCTGAATCAAGATCAATATTCACAGAAGAAGGGATGTCTCCCGTATAGTTCGAGAGGTCTCGTGGGAAATCTGAAAGAGGTTCAAGAGCTGACTGAATCATCTCGATGATAAAATCTACATCATAGGTGAGCTCGACATGAGTCGACACACGAATTGCATCTACCCATTTCATAGCGACACTCGGCATCGAGACATTGAGGAAATCAATAGGGAGATATCCTTGTCTATCAGTTTTATGAGCGATCTTGGTCCCTACATACCACTCTGGAGAAAGTGGCACCTGACGATAGAGACACTGAATAAGCGTGACTATTTTAAAGATCTTTAAGACAACCGAAATAGACTGAGACAATTCAGGAATCAGTGGCGCTGGTGGAAGATTTGGAAGCTTTGGAAGCTGGATAGCTGGGATTTCAAAATCAAGATTGAGATCTGGCAGAGGTGGGAGCTGCGGAATTGGATCCAGCGTGAGTCCTGAGAAACTCGGAGATGGCATATCGGGAAGTGCCAATGGGTAAAAAGAAAGATTGAAGACAGGATAGGCAATATCGATACCCAGATTGATATCTGAGAAATCAAGCTCAATATCTGGCCATCGTGGCATCTGAACAACTGGAATAGGAGGAATAACCGCTGATATAATAACCCAGAGCCATTCTTGGAGATTCCATTGTTCATTGTGACAGACAGCACATGACTCCTCATATTCATCAAATATATCAATAAGGACTTGCCACAGATCCCATAATTTCGTCACAAGAATAAAGGTCTCTACCCAGGTCTTAAATCGCTCTCCATTATCATACAACCATCCGCCCATAAGTTGCTGAACGGCAGAGACATTCTTGAGTATTTCGTAGAGAAACTTTTCCTTCAAATAGAAGAGATTTTGTAGTTGCTCAGGAAGTGTCATATAGCTCCGAACGGTCTCAATATTTGAACGAATACTCGAGATAAGAGGTCAAGTGTTGACGGCATTTCCAAGCGCGTTTTGTGGAAGTGCTTCCCATTGAGCGAGGATAGCTTCATTTCTATAGAGCCAAGATTGGAGAGCAGAACGATCCATCCATGGTAGATCGAGAGAGATGATTTCTGGATGGACATCCACCATAGGAAGTAAACTCAGATATTCAAAGGCTGCTTGAATAGAACCAATACCTCCTTGCATACCAGAAATGGCACCGTCTCGAGCAGCGGTAGCTGTATCAAAAGGAGTCAGAGCATCTACATTCGCTGCACTCGAAGATGAAGATGGGGAAGATTTCGTAGCATCAAAAGTGTTAAACTCTGGAACCCATCCACCATCAGCAAATCCAGAGCCTAGATCAGGAAGGAATATTTTGATATCAGGAAGGCTTGAGAAGCTCGAAACAATTTCATCCATCTGACGATGATACCAATCCATGAGGAATCTCGGGAAAGCGACAATACTTTTGAGCTGCACATCAAGTATTGGTCCAGCTTTTGTGACATCAAACGAAGTACTATCCAGAGAAACTTTGATCATTCCATTTCCAGTACCTATTTCTGGATACGAGATAGAGCCGTTTTGAGTCGTTCATTGGATACCTGAATAAGGTGATGACGTAGTAAATAAAAGACTTGCATCTGATTCATACGAACCAGTGACAAGACTAGCATTTTCTGAGAGCTGTACTCGTAGAAGCTCGAGATTGGCAGCATTCGGCTGAGCCATATACGCATTTACTGCCTGAGAGAGCTTTTCTGGATAGGAAGTAACAGGAGCAAAGAATCCACAACTATCTCAGTCAGTGAGCTGTATGTCGTCTCACTCATATCCGCTCATATCAGTTTCGAGTTCTGCTACGATATCACCTGATCCATCATCACTACACTGAGTCAGTGGCTGAGTAGCATAGATACAGTTCCCTTCAAATACGATAGGGAAAAGGCTAGGATAATTGAGCGTAGGTCCATTGTTAGGACCAAAACACAACACCGCAGCCATGGCACCCGTAAGAGTACCTCCCAGGAATAATCGAAACTGACTCGTACCATATCCTCCAGTAAATGTGGTATCCCCTGAAACAACAGATGAGCCTGTGCCAATATCAAATGCCCCTCCTCCTTCCTCTGGATTTGGAGGCCAGAAATATGGATATGATGCCGTAGGAATTGAGAATATTGGGATACCACACCGTACATCCTTGTAGCAAGCAAGAGGAGCTTGGTTGATACCAGGAATAGCATATCCGAGAGCGGTGATAGTGTTTCATGGTACATTAAATGTCCAGTTCATAGGTTGAGCAATACATCCTGCATCACCAAAACCACAACTCAATCCACTCATAAATGTCTCCACTCCAGCTATAGCACTATCCATTGTTTTATCCAGCTTACCCAGTCCAATAGTTATCTTGGAAGTATTGCCAGAATTTTCGATCGAGAAAACATCACCAGTATCCTCGTCATATCTGTCAGGTATTTCGTCCGCATCTGAGTCTTTATTGTAAGTATCAAAATCAGTCTGAGCATTGGTAGAGTATTCTTTTGAAATTTTCTTGAGAGACTGAGGAGAAGAATCTTTTGCAAGAGCATCAGCAATACTTTGAGAAGTAGATGAAAGTCCTCAATCAGAATCAAGAGGATTATTGCTAATATCCATGTTTACCGTATCTGGGTCAGGTATATTACGGACTATGAGCGTCTTTTGATATGTACGATTCAATGTATTATGAGACCTCCAGAGAAAGAGTGGTCATCCACAGGTATTATTTGGATTGATTCTGATATCACCATATTTTTCAGCACTATAAAAATCTTTTTCTGGAATAGTATTCAGTTTTTTAGCTTCTGAATTAATGGTAAGGATTTTATCTTTTGAGACATTGATATTCATGAGTGGATCTGCCTTATCTTCCAAATACCCAACATCAAAGGTACCAAATGAAAAAGCAGCAAATTTGGCAACATAACTTATTTCAATGGTTTCGCCTGGAGCCAGTGAAATATCTCTCAAGTCTGCCACCCCTCCTTCTGAAGAATCCACAAAGATTCTCTGTGTCACAACTGCACCACGTTTGAGTGAATAGTTGGCAATAGGCCCCTCAAGATACGAAGGGAAATTCTCAGCAATAATAAGTTTTGAAAGAGAGGCCGGAGAAGTGTTTTTGATAGAGAGAGTGCCCTGAATACGTGAACCTTCCATAATAGTTCCATCTTTTTCAAGAGAAGTATATTTCTTACTAATAGAGAGAATGTTTTTACTGACAAAAGGTGCCTTGAGAAGAGAGAATGTTTTTGTAGGAACTGTTTTTTGGCTCACTTGAAGAGAATCGCCATATTGAGTGACCAAGCTATCATACTCACTGGCAATATTTACCAGGGCTCCTCCAGATTCAGCATTGGCACCAACACTAAAAGAATTCGCAATCTGAGTTCCAACAGATGAAGAAATGACAACAGCTGAGGCATCCGGAATCGTAACAGAGGAAAATAAGACTGATTGAAGTTGTTCTTGCTGTGATCGGAGGAGAGGGTTCTGAGTTTTCGTATAATCTGGGAAAGTAAAGCCAGGATACTGATAATAAACTGCGCCTGAGAAAATAGATTTTTCTGCAAATGCAAAATCAAAGACATGATCAACAAATTGATAGGTAAATTTCTTACCTGCAGCGCCATAAAAAGTAGAGAGCTGCCCAAGAGTGTCAAGAATAATGATATCATCATATCCATCATTATCCATATCAAAGACATCAACCTGTGTGACTTGTCCCATGTCACGTTTTCTATCAGACACTATATCTATTTCCTGTGAACTCTCAGCATCATGCGACACGAGATGAAGGATTCATCCATTATCTACATAGACCACATCAGCATACCCATCAGCAAAGAAGTCGCCCGTATGAATAGTCCCCTCACGGGCATTTTCAAAAGAAAGGAATTCCCCCATTTCGAGGTATTTACCATCTTTTTTAGAAAGTGATACAGAGAGTGTCTTATCGGAATCGATCACGACAATATCTTTTTGCTCGTCATCATTGATATCAGCAAAAGAAAATGCATCTATAGGATCAGAACTAGTCAATACTGGCACCCCAATAGTCGCATCAAATCATGTCGTGTTATCTACTTTGTAGTCTGGTAATTTTATGAGAGGATCTCAAAGATTGATAGTGACGTAATCAGCAAACGCTTGTTGTGTTTGTGCCCAAGATTCTCCTGAAGCAAATTGCAAAAGACTAAGATTTGTCCCCGTCCATCCCATACCATACTTTTCAGGATACGCAGAATATCCATCCTCAACTGGTCATTCAACAGACGATGAAATTGCAGAAGATTCTAGGAGCATCACACCACGAATATCCGCTGATGAAAGTGGTCACCAGATACTATCCGTCACCATATTAGACATCAGCATCTCCAGAGAGAAAGTACTTGGACTCATACCAGAGACAGATGGCGTCCTTGGGATATAGGCAAGTGTGAGTGTACCAATGACCTTATTTTCATACGAAACTTGTAATCGAATATCGGAAATACTTGGAACAAACGCAAATGAGAATACTGCTGTATCAAAGATATTTTTTACCGAAGAGATAGGAATTCATCTCGAGAGAATAGTACCATTAGAGACGGTAATGTCAGGACTAGACGGTGAGAAGAGAATACGGTCAGCATCCGTAAGACGAGGATAGGTAATTTTTGCGATTTCTCCGAGTCGTTTATCTGAGACGATGAGAGCAAAAAGTCCTACCGTATCTGACCGCCAATTGACCTGCAACCCCGTTCCAAGATGTGGTGCCCCGAGGAGATTCAAGGCCCCAGAACTTGCAAGAGATAAGATTCCTGCACGAGGTGTGTCTACCAAGGTAGAGACACTTAGGGCTTGTGTATTGGGTGAAAAGAGAAGACTTCCAGCGAAATATCCAGAGGTCACAAACTGACCAAAAGGACCTCAAAGAAGGACGTGTGTGAGTGCGTTCCAAGTATTTTTTACAATATCTTGAGAGGTAATCACAGGGAGGATTTGTACTTCCCAGACATTTTCTAGGGCAGCCTTTTTACTCTTGACTCCATTTTCCCAGAGAGCACCCCGTAGAAGAACACGTCATGGGTATCATCGACTTATAAGACGCACACCGTAGATGTCCCCTGTTATATTTCCTACTTTTCAAAGGGATTCCAACAGATCTTCCCGATTACTCTCAATACGTACATCAACGGTCGATGGATGAATATAGTTACCATATTTATCAAATATATTTACTGAGAGATTTTGTGATTGACCTCATCGAGCCAAGAGCGTATCTGGACCAGAAAATGTCAACCGACTTGGGACATCAGGAGCGATATCAAAATCAGTTCCCACTTTCTTCCCTGTCGAAGTCTCTGAAAAATAAAATGATGTTTTTCCTGATTGTGTACCGGTGTTAAGTATAGCCCTACCCTTTCAGTCCGAAAAGGATACCACATCATTTTCAAGGTGTGCTTGAGTGCCTTTGTTGCGAATACGCATTGGTACATCCCAATTATTTACCACAGTGCCTTGTTTGGTTTTTATAGTAAATTCAACTGGCAATTTTTGTCCTACTTTGATAATTCAGGTTTGAGTAATATTGGATTCTATTTGTATATCTTCTAGGGCTGATACCGTGATAGACTGCTCTATATTTTGTTGATTATTCTTAGCAATCATGTCAAAAGTGAGAGTGCTTTCCTTAAGTGGCTGGAATTGAAATTTCCGTGAAAGTGGAAGTGTAATATCTTGAGTTGGTTCAATATTTTGTCCAACAATAATAGGCTGAGAAGTATGAATTGTACCTGTCCATGAATCTGTGTTAATAGCATTCCCCCATGTATCGGTGATGGAAAAATCTGTCACATATTTTTCTTTCACCAACAAAATTTTTGGAATATTGGCAATCAATTTCTTTGGTGCTCCTGCCGTCACAAAGAGGTTTGTCGTATCACTCACTCCATTACTAGTGAGAGTTATGACATATTTTCCAGCTCTATGCAACACAGGATCAATAGCTGGACTTCCGAGCTTGAGAGTTTTCTGTATTACAGGAACAGAACGAAGTGAAAGTACATTTTTATTTGTAACAAAATCAGTAATCTCGACATCTACTGTTGTGGGCACATTCTCAGATTGAAAGAGAATACTCACCCCTTGCACATCATCAGCACGAATTGTCTTCGGTGTGAGAGCGCTATCACTCGAGAGAAGTGTAAATTGTGGAAATTTGGATTCTGGAGAAAGAGTAAATGCTGCTGATTTCACATATACAGCCCCTTTTGATTGTATACGTGTCTCAAACTCAAATGACATACGGGTATCCGTCAAAGAACGTATCGTCCAGACTACTCTTCCATTTCTCAAAACAGGAGAACCAGCAATAGAAAGAGATTGTTGCTTGATAGATTCCCACGATAGATCAGTTGAGACAAATACCTTACCAGTATCAAGATTTGCTATTCTCACTAATACTAAATCAACTCGAGAAGTATCATCAAGAACGATAGAATCCCCTTGTTCAAGATATGTATCGAGAGTGATAGAATTACGAGGCTCTAGCACATAGCTCGAAGGAATATTTCGAAGTGAAAAAGATGTTGGAGTTTTTTCGACATCATCAATAATATCATTTTTATTTTTATCTGATTGAGGAAGAGAAACTGTTTTTTCTGTAGAATAGAGGGTACGATTCCCAAAGGTAAGCGAGAGGTACGGAGACCAATCAAAAGAAAAATCCGTCTCTCATGATTCCCATTCTGTGTTAAAGAGATTTTTTAACCAACACTGTATAGCAGAAGGCCACTCCCAAATCACGACCGCATTTTCATACTGACAGCTTCCGGATTTCTTATCGTCTTCTTTAGGCTCTTCTGCGGAACCGAGAATTTTATCATATTCTGCTTGAGAAAGAGTAAAAGCATTTTCTGTGCTCTCTAAGATATTTTGACGTACTTCTTCATACGAATTCTGTGCATCAAGAATAGATTGATACCACGTTGGATATTCTTCATTCGATGACGGATGATACCCTAGGATGAAATTTTTTGCGTCTCACTGTCCACCCAGATAAGATATTTCATATTCTTTTTGAGCGTCTCAAAACATAGCTACTTTTCTTGATTTATTTCCACGGAGTCCATCCAAGATTCCTTGTTGATACTTCATAGCCGTTGGGAGATCTTTCCAGCGAAGAGAAGCGACGAGATTGGATTCAAGGTCTGGACTAGAAGCGACGAGTTTCGCTAATGAGATATCTTTTTTTGTACCATTTTTTGGAATAAGTTGTCCAAAAACACCGATATCGGAAGCATTCTTCCCTGATACAAGTTTGGAATCAAACTTGACGAGATACTTCTGTATTTCTTTTGTGATATCCTCATCACTCGCTCAAATAGGGATATCGATATCAAATACATTTGGATAATCAAAACGCTTTTCATCGAGCTTTCTATCGACATAGACGACATATCTATCTTCATCCACAGGGAGATTTGGTGTAGCAAGAGAAGTGAGCTGTTTCCCGTAAGTTTCTGTATCAGGAGAAACATGCTTAATAAGAGAAGAAACAAGTTTGTATGTACCGCCTATCCCCTCAGAAGCACAGCGTGCAGCTACATTTCCATCTCTTCCGAGGAGAGTAGTATTACCAGAGCCCTGACAAGAAGTCAGAGTCTTAAAAATATTTTCTGTCGTCTCAGGACTCGGATTCAATGAGAAGTATTCGGTATCATCATTAAAATCAGTAGAGCAAGAATACCTCTTTCCATCTGTTTCTTTTGGCCATTTATATTCTCTAAAGACTCGACCAAGTGAAACTCGACGAACATACGGGTCAAGAAGAAGATCAGTCTTGAGACAGTCAAATGGAGAAGATTGCCCTTTTGTTTTCTTACCTCCAGCAGGGTCATAAATAGAACGAGAAAAATCATTATATTTATGTTCCTTTAATACAGAAAGTCCTGAAGAAAAATCAAGGTTCATGGGGGTATTTCCGCCCCAATACGAAGTCACTCTATCATCGCAACGGATTTTATCTTGACCATCTATAGCTATCAAAGCTGCATCAGCTTCGACCCCCTGAACATGATATCAATGATTCATTTCAGCGACTGTATTTATATTTCAAAAACTCGATCAGCGAAGAATAGAGCACTCGGAAGCATCTTTGATGTTAGAGGCCTTGTTACCAAAAAAGTAATTCGTGTAAGTAAATGATTCACTACGGGCAGATTTTGGTCTCTTGACGAGAACGGGTATATCAACTGAGAGAGATCCTTCAATATAATCATTCACAACTTTTTCAAAAGAGTCATTTGCTTCCCGAAGTATTTGAGAGGAAATGATATCTCTCTCTTGGATAAGCTCTGGCATAGTATCAACACGGACCTGAGAATACCCATCATAATACCGTCCAGATTGATGGACCCATCGAGAAATATCACCAATATATTTTTCACTCA
>JAYSSG010000006.1:0-1857 GCA_043720655.1 Candidatus Altimarinota bacterium | reverse complement strand
TATTTTGTTTTTTTCAAACGAGACACTTGGAATTTTGTTTCTGACTTTTTAGGACTGACAGGAGCGAGTTTTGTCCAGATTTCATTGAGAACTTCCTCAGAGGATTTATTTGCATCTACTTTTATTCCATCGTGATGACTGAAATAATGTCCGTAGGAGGTGATGTAGGTCTCTTGCAGTTTCTCGACAAGACGACGTTTTGCTTTTTTAGTGAGCTTTTCACCATCTGGTAAATATTTGAGATTATTAATCATTTGAAATGAGAGCAATGTCCCTTCTCCTTCATCTTGTTTTTTAGAACGTTTTTTGATTCTCTCAAGAGTTTTAGCCGCCGATACATCGAGATAGACAGTTGTAGCTTTATCAAAGAGATCTTTATAAATCGTATTTTTGAACCAGAGAAGTCCGTTTTCGAGTTGATCGAGTGTGTGTCCGAGAGAGAGACCACGAATCACAATCGTAGGAAGAGCCCTATCCATGATGACAGTGTGTCCTTTGAGAAGGTTTGGAACGACTTTTCGCTCGATTTGATAGAGGAAGTCAGCTACTTGGAGTAAGAGATGAGCTTCTGGTGTGACGCCTTCGCCTGTTTTCTTGCTTTCATGTTCGACGAAGTATTCACGGAAAAAAGGAGCATCTTTCCAAGTAGTGATAACGGCAATTTGTCCTTGAGCCATAAGTATTTTTTTGAGTTTCTTTGCCTGTGTGGACTTGCCGCTCCCATCTGGTCCTTCGAGGATGATGAGTCTACCTGGGAAATCGGAAATGCGAGAAAAATTTGGTTTCATAGAAGAAAAAGAAATATTTTTTAGAGTCCAGAGAGCAATGCTGTGCCATATTTTTTTGCGAAATACTCACTTACTTTTTGACGCATTTCTGGAGTGGTATCACAGACTGTCTTGATAGCATCTATGACATACATATTCTCTGATTCAGAGAGGCTATCATAGGCATCGACGACACGAGTCTGGAAGGCATGGAAGTTATGGAGAATATTTTCTGAAAATTGCATATCCATACCTGCTTCATAGTGCTTCAGATCTGACCGACCTGCTGCTCGCTTCATACCAGCTTCTACAGGGAGTCGGAAATAAAATGTCATATCAGGAATAGGAAAATAGCTATCATAAAAAGGACGAACGTGCTCTATCTCAAGACCACGAGCATATCCTCGAGCCAGAGCGGTATAGATATATCTATCAGCGAGGACAATGATTCCTGCCTTGAGCATGCCTTTGATTTCTGAGACATAGCGCTCCATGAGGTCGGCTGCGTGGACCATATCAAAGACGGTAGCAGGAAGTTTTAGGTCTTGCTTTTTGAGAGTCTTTGTGAGTGGTTTGATTTTGAGATTACTATTCCACTCAGTGAAATGCACAAAAAATCCATTTGATTCTAAGAGTTTTTGGAGAATACGAACTTGAGTGGATTTACCACTTCCATCTTGTCATTCGACGACGATGAGGGTTCCTGGTCGGATATCTTTTGGGAAAAACGGCTTTTGTTTCTCATGGTTCTCAGGAGAGATTTTATGATTGGTAAAGCGAGAAGTCACTTTTTTGCCTCTGGTAGGAGAAGAGGGGGAGAGAGTAGAGGTAGGTGTCATATGAAGGAATCCTACCAGATAATTTCTTCCCTCGCAAGTCGTCTGACTTATTTTTGTTTCAAAGAATATTGCACTCTCCTAGAAGTATGTTCTATTATATATTCTCTATTTTTTTGAGAGAAAAAAGTATTCGACGCAGTGACGTCTTCCAGTCGTATGTTGTGATGTTGTGAGGCGCTTCTGTGATGGCTGTTAGTAATTTTATTGATCCAGCATTTGGCATAGACCCAATATATGACTCTTCAAGAGAA
>JAYSSG010000005.1:0-1861 GCA_043720655.1 Candidatus Altimarinota bacterium | reverse complement strand
GGATGTGCTTCTGGGAAATAGGTAAGATGGACCGAATGAAAGTTTGATATAGTATCCGAACCAATATTTCCTTCATTTTGTATTTTGTCCTTTGTATTTTGTCCTCACTCAGTCAGACAAGAATAAAGATGTTCAGTCATAAATGGGCAAATCGGTGCGAGTAATTGGCAAACCGTTGTCAGGACTTCATGAAGGGTTTCGTAGGCACTACATTTATCCGCATCTACTTCTTTTCTCCAAAAACGCCTGCGATTGCGGCGGATATACCAGTTATTGAGTCCATCCAGGAAGACGACAAATCTATCACATGCTTTCTGAGTATCATAGTTATCCATATGTTTTCGTGTATCCGCTACCAGATTATGTAGCTGCGAGAGGATCCAGGTATCAAGCTCGTGTGTTTTTGGTGTTTTTGGAAATCGATACAGACATGCATTTTTGATACCTTCTCCATAAAAGACGTCTTCATGTTCGAGATTGTAGAAATACTGAGTACAGGCTCGGAAGACTCCCGCATGAGCACCAATCAAAATCTTTTTCCCCGTATTCTCAGCAATGACACGATCGAGAGCACTGGATACTTTCTGAGAAAATACATCCCAAGGTTCCACTGAATTCCATCGATATGCATGACGGATTTTACTAATATCCTGTGTCCCAAGTTTCTCACCCACGTCGGTCAAAAGCATACCAGCATATTCTCCTGAATCTTGCTCTAGAAATCTCTCATCGAGGATATACTCACCAAGACCTGAAATAGTATCCACGACTCGCTTACGTGGAGAGGCAATGATGACATCAAATGGTTTTTGTTGTTGTGCTTGTTCTGTGAGACGTCGTACCTGCTCTTCTCCAAGGACAGACAGTGGTGAATCATCTTCCCCTCCGCTCATTCTTTTCTCGACATTTTTTTTGCTTTCTGCATGACGAGTAAACCATATTTCTGTGCCATCTGGTTGCCATCCATCAATATTTGCATACGTCGCGAAGAAGGTGTAGGAATTCCAGAGCGGTATCAAGACTTTTTTGAGAGATTCAGCGATACCTGTCTCACTGAAATTCATATCCTCTCCTCGCATAATAGGACCACCCATAAGGTAAAATCGAAGTGCATCAGCACCATATTGTTCGATGGTATTTTTTGGATCAGGATAGTTGCCAAAGGATTTACTCATCTTACGTCCATCAGTTCCATTGATAACCCCCGTAACAGCCACATTTTTAAAGGCTGGAGAACCTTTGACGATGACTCCCAAAACATGCATTACATAAAACCAAGCGCGAATTTGCCCCGTATATTCTGCGATGAAATCAGCCGGAAAACTCGCTTCCATTTTTTCCAGATTTTCAAATGGATAATGCACTTGAGCATACGGCATTGACGCACTATCCATCCAGACATCGAGCACTTCTGGGATACGTTGTAATCGTTTCCCTTCTTTTCCCACGAGCTCAATAGCATCAATTTTTGGTCTATGAAGATTGATTTCTACTCCATCAGGACCGAGGTAGGTAATTCCAACCATGGCATTAGAGTACTTTTCTGGCATTTTCTCTTTCTCAAATTCCTGCAAAAGAGCTTGTACAGAAAATCCGTGACTCACTATCAAGACAGTTTTCCCAGCATAATCACGTTTAATTATTTCCACCACTTCTCTTACGCGCATTCTGATATCATTTTGTGACTCGCCAGTTTCTCCGAACTTCGTATTTTCATCCGCTCGAAATGCATTGCGACCCTCACGACTCTCATCACTATTGAGAACATTGGCAAATTTTCCATGATTGATCTCACGAAGTGCATCGATTTTCTGAATCGTAATTCCGAGCTTCTGAGCAAGAGGTTCAGCCGTCTGAAGCG
>JAYSSG010000004.1:0-10494 GCA_043720655.1 Candidatus Altimarinota bacterium | reverse complement strand
TTTCTGCGAGTGATTCGATAGTTGGGTATTTCTCTATAAACCGATTGTAATATCAGATCACTCTTTCGACCTGTGTTTGTTGGAGCATCACTTCAGCTATCCAGACATGATAGAGTCTTTCTTTATCTGAGAGATGATACACTTGTCTCCAGGGAAGAGTATGGCGACCATTTTTTTTGTACCACTGAAGAATTGATTCAAATGGAAACAGCTTATTGTTTGGAGAGTTCATAAAATGTATTTTCAGTTTGCATATATCTTTCACGAAGAAATATTTTTTGATCTGGATCAATCCAATAGAAAGTTTCTGTTCCTGAAAAATTATCTATGAGCTTCATTTGGAATCTACATTCCCAGAGAATTTTTTCTACATCTCTTCGTGTTTTTCTTGTCCAATGAAGGAGTTGATCTGATGTCTTTTGAGAAAGTCAGAGAGCACATTCAAGTCTCATAAAATCTGCTTGATGATTCATATGTTAGTGATGACTATTTACTTGTGTATCATTCTCAGTATGAGCTGATGTACCTGAGAGATCGATGGTTCATTTTTGATGGCGTATTTTTTCTACAAATGCATCTTCTTCACCACTTGGTCGAGGCATGTAGCGATAACCATCTTTGTAGCGAGTCATCTCGTGTTGCTGACGAAAACCATCGACATAAATATGCATTTCTGGAGTTGTTTTGACTTCGTGAGACCCATGCTCAGAGTGGAGCTCTCCTTGGATAGTATCCACGATTTCATCAGGCTTATACATATAGGTGACATGTATTTCATCACCCATTTTATGGAGTGTGATATCACCAATGCGAAACATCTTATCGAAGAGCGTCGATTGAGAAAATTGAATCGAGGAAATATCATGATACTCAGTAAATGTCGTGTCGAGCATGACGAGTGACCAGCGGACATCGATAATGCCTCTGTCTGTGAGTATCCATACGTCAGCATACCAATCGATAATCCTATAGATGACAATGATCATCATCAAAAAGAGATACCCTTCAAAAAGCCACAAAAAAGGAGTACCTACGATGCCAGGATAAAACCATTTGTAGACACCCCAAGAGACACCTCCAACTGGTACCATGAGCCAGAATAAAATATTTGGAAAGACTGCTAAGAAATGTCGATGAAAAATCGCACGTATTTCATCTCATTCTCCGAGATATCGACTAAAAAATAATTGGTGAAGTCCAGACATGGAAAGTAGTGTATTGACTCTCTCTTTTTTATCAAGTCGTCTTCTTTTCGTATGTGAAATAGTTGACAACGATAGAAATCGGACACAATGAGAAGAGTACTATTCTTCTCTTTATGAATACTCTTTCTGTGTGAGTGCTCTCTGCGAGTCTCGTATGTATGTGATGTGGTGATAAAAAAGAAGACATTTCTCAACGCGAAGCACCAATGACTCAGGTCAGCTGTGATATAGTCGCCGCTGCAATTCGTGCACAGTATGATATTATTTTAGCAACACACAATACTCATAATTCTACAGAGTGATCGTTAGCACTGCGCTTCAATGATCAAAATGCTTCTCTCGTTATGACCGTGCAAAATAGTCAGATTATCATGGCTCAGCTTACTCTGAGGAATCTCTATTCAAATAGTCCTGATCTAGCACCAACGCCATATACTGATATAGGTGCAGATGGTATTCTCGAGACGTATCCTGGAAACAAAAGAACTCACATGCAGTCATCACTTACGTATGGAAATTATTTAGCTCTTCTCACACGTTTTGGAATTTCTCAAGAAGTGGCACAAGAAAAAATAGTACCTCAAAAAAATCCACCAAAAGATCGTCAGTTTGATATTGCAAAAGATGCTATACCGCCATCGGTGGAGATTTTTTCTGGTATCGTCCGATAAGCTGGAGATCTGGATGGGTTGGGGAATTTTTGATTGGATACTCAAAATCAAAGAATATTTTTTCTAACACTCATTCTCCCAGAAGCTCGAGACACTGACGAATAAATCTTAGTTCGTAGTCTTCTGTTTCTGAGCTTATTTTGACAGCTATGTCAGTATTTCTATCTTTTTCAGCTGTCTTCTTTTCTCTTCTTGTCTCACACTCTTGGAGCCAGAAAAAGAGCCCAATCATACTTTCACGAATGACTTCTTGGATATAATTTGTATAGGATGGGTAGTTATCTGGATCACTGAGGCGATGAGTATAGTCTCTAAATATTTCATCAAGATGCTCGAGAAAAGTATAAGCAACGGGCGCCATACTCTCAAAATCTTCCCTCTCAAAAACATTTTGAAATAGGCTCACATAGTCTGGAAAATATTTCTCTACCAAAACATCAAAATGAGCGACATATCCGAGAAGTCCTAGGCGAGTTTTTGCGCCATCCAGTGCTTGTGTTGTATATTCTTCTTTGATCCGGAGGAAATACTCGTCGAGCATATCTTCATCTATTTCATCGACGGAGACTTTACCTAGCGTCTCCTCGAGCTTGTCGAGTTTTTTCTCAAAGGCACTATAGGGGAGATCGATGATACTATCGAAGGATTCGAAAATGCGCATAATACAAAAGAAAGAGAGTAAAATTTGTCCCTATACTATGAATGATAGTTTATTTTCAAAATTTTTGCTTATTTTCATCTGCCAGTATGTGGCATAGTGTTTATTTTCTCGGTATTTTGACAGCCTTAGACATCACCTTCACTGGTTTGTAGGGATTCTCTTCTGGGTTTTTCCCATGATATTCGAGTTCGATAGGTGTTCCATAAAACCCAAATACTTCTCGAATTTGATTCATAAGGAAACGTTTCCAGCTGAAATGAATTGACTCAGATTTATTGACGTTGATGACAAATTTTGGAGGATCGACAGCAACCTGAGATCAGTAGTAGACACGGGGATTGTGTATCTTGCGACTTCCACGAGGAGCATGTTCGAGGACGGTCCGTGTGAGGAATCGATTGAATTCTCCCGTTCCGATTCTCTTATGTCGCTCAGCATAAATACCGATAGCGTGATCGAGGATTTCTTTGACACCTTTTCCTTCACTGGCTGTCGCAAAGACGGTCATAGCCCAAGGACAAAATGCGAATTCTCTCTGAAGATACGCAAGGTATCGAGTTTTGAACATATCGAGTTCCATATCAGTTTTCTTTTGAGACAGGTCCCATTTATTGACCATGATGATAATACCTTTTTTCTGTTCGAGAACCTCGGCGATGATGTGCTTGTCTTGTTGTACCACTCCTTCGACAGAATCGATAAGGAGGACACAGATGTCTGCACGCTCGACAGCTGCTTTCGTCCGAAGTACTGACCAGCTCTCGACATTGTAGATACCGACTTTGCCTGGTTTTCGAAAACCGGCGGTGTCAATCAGTGTGATGGCTTGATCTTTGTATGTGAGACGAGTGTCTGTCGCATCTCGTGTCGTTCCTGCTTCAGGTGACACGACCACTTTGTCATATCCGATGAGTGCATTGAAGGTACTACTTTTTCCGACATTTGGACGTCCGACAAGGGCAACACGGATTCATTCTTCTTCAGGGTTTATCTTTTGTTCAGGATATTTATTTTTTAGAAACTCCACGACTGCCTCCTCGAGGTCATCAATTTTGCGATGTGATGCACTGACAGGGTAGACAGGAAATCCTGTTGAGAGATGCTGATACGCTTCATTGGCTCGAATGGAATTATCTGCTTTGTTGGCGACTATCCATATAGGTTTTCCTGTTTTTCGCAGTGTCGATATGATGTGGTCATCGACATCAGTGAGGCGATCATATTCGACGATCAAGAGTATGAGATCAGCTTGTTTGGCACATTCATCGACACGTTTATTGACATCCTGAAGGATCTGATGCTGGGTCCCGAAATTGAGACCTCCACTATCAGCGACGGTCCATTGAAATTCTGTCGCGAAGTCTACCATTGGATATTCTATCACATCACGAGTCGTGTTTGCTACTTCATCTACGATAGAGATTTTTCTCCCTGTAAAGGCATTGAAGAGGCTACTTTTCCCCACATTAGGGCGTCAGACGATGAGTACGTACGGTTTTTTCATAGAGAAATGAGGTGGTAAAAAGCAGGAAAGGTAGCCCTATTCTGCTTATTGATGTGGACAGTATAGGAAAAAAAAGAAAATTAACAGTTTTTAGAATATGAACGAATTATTCTTCTTCGTCTGTTGTCTTAAATGAACTGAGTGGGAGTGGTCATGATCGTGAGGGGTTGTCACATTTTTGTGCGATAACGGAGTCATCTTCCCTGATTTCTCTAAGTAGACCATCTAGCCCCAACGAAAATAATTTTTTGTTATGAATAAAAAGATTTACTGCTTTATGATCTGGTCTTCAAACACGCGTTTTTTCGGGGTTTACCTCCGAGATATCTACTCCTCAGTGTACTCGGTAGAATCGATCATTCTTTTTGTTGTAGAGACTAAATACTCCTTGTGCATTGAGGGCGAGGCTGTCTTCTTGTAGAGTATTTGACCATTCAGACGGCGTGAGTTTTCCTTCTGATGAGATAGTGTAGGCCCATCGATTACCCTTTTCACTCGAATATATGGAGTTATATCCTGAATAATCCAATGCCTGATCCATTTCACTCAGCAGGTGTCTTGTGATGGTAATCGGTCTATATTCTACTCAATCTATTTCTCGTAATTCTGTTGATATTTCTATATCATATCCTTTTCTGAGAAAGAGTGGTAGTCGAGATTTATACAGCGCTCGATTGACATGGCTTGGGAGATCATAGGGGGCTACCTTTGATGCATTAATAAATCTAAAACGAGCTAATACAGATTCCATTTCAGTTTTGCCCATAGATGTTTCCAGGTCAGCAAATCTTTTTGATTTTTCTACATTCTCATTCCATCTGAGGTAGAAAAACCGTACTGATATTTCAGGATTTTCATGAATAAATGTTTCAAATTTTTCTGTTGTTTCTTGTATAGCATCTATTTCTGTTTTTTCATCAAAAATAACGGCAAATTTTTGCTGCACAGTATCTCTGAGCTCTTCTACGGATTGAGCGTCTACTTCGACGCCTCCATGGCGTAATAACTCTTGTCTATAGAGCTCTACTTCTGGTGCATCAGAAAATTTTATAATAGCCACGGTACTCAGATCTCTTGTACCTGAAGATTCAGTATTGTTTTTCATAGTTAAAAGTATTATAGAATTAAATTCTATTTGTCAATAATTTAGTACTTCTTGCATTTTGGTGATAATTTGATACTATTTTTATATGAAAAAAGACTACTATGACACCCTCTGAATTACTAAATGAGCGAGTCTTGCTGAGATAAAGAAGGCCTACAAAAAACTCGCGATGCAATGGCATCCTGATCGTCATCAGGGAGATAAAAAAGCAGAAGAAAAATTTAAAGAAATCAGCGAGGCTTACCAGACTCTTTCTGACACTCAAAAACGAAAACAATATGATACTTTTGGTTCGGCCGATGCTGGAAATATGGGATGATGAGGAGGGCAGGGATTCGGAGGGTTTGACTTTGGTGATATATTTGGGAATACGACCTCATCCAGAGCTTCTTCTCAGTCATTTGAGTTTGACCTTGGTGATATTCTCGGTGGTCTCGGATGACATACGACGAGAGCTCGTTCAGCACGTTCGACGCCCGTGAAAGAAGATCTCGATATGACTCAAGTGGTTGAAATTTCACTCTGGGATATTTTGCTTGGTACGAAGCTGTCTGTCGAATCTGGCGGTTCTAATTTTCGTGTCACTGTACCAGTATGTACCAAGCCTGGTACTCGTCTCAAGGTTACAGGGAAATGACATAAAAGTGGAAGAAAAGTCGGAGATCTTTACCTCAAAATCGAAGCACGAATGCCGAAAAAGCTTACTGCCGAACAGGAGAGAATGATAGATCTCTGGCGTTCTTAGGAGAGCATTGAGGGATTTTTATTTGCAATTCATTGAATTTTCCTACAATCCACTTTACGTGGGTGATTAGCTCAGCTGGTTAGAGTGCTTCTATGACATGGAAGAAGTCAGTGGTTCGAGTCCACTATCACCCACCATTAATAATGTTTCAAAGCTTTCATTTGCTTTTTTTGGCTTTTGGAAGCTTTTTTTGAGTCTTTTATATTAAAAGGGGCAACATTCACTTTGGTAGTCCGTGAGAATTGTCATCATGCGGTATGATAGTGTACGGATATTTTTGCACATAACATTTATATGAATTTATGATTGACTACATTCATTAGATAAATGTACTCTGTGTATTTCTGTCACTTCAATAAGGAAAGAAAATATGTATTCATAGTATGGGGCGATTTGATCGAAGCGGGTATTCGTATACTATAAATATGCAAAAATACTTGCCGAAAAAGTGTAGCAAAAATAACTTTTTATTTATTGATTTAGTCTTATTGTATAGGAATATTTATTCCTATGACCCCTATCGCAGTTTCTCATATTCCCCAATTTCCAGAAAAACTCCCATGAACTTTTTGGGGCATCACAACTCTCTTTAGTATTGTACCTTGTAAGAATAGGATTCAGAATTATCATATATTTCGCGAGAGATCTCAGAGACAAGGACTTCAGCTTTGTACTGTAGAACTCGCTTTTGATGATCAACCCTTCGAGCTCACCTCGACTGATGCTGACATCTTAATACAGATTCGGGGGAATCATAAAAATATGATGTGGCAAAAAGAAGCAATGCTCAATATTGCCTTAAAAAAATTACCTTCAGAATGTGATAAAATCGCCTGGATCGATAGTGATGTTATTTTTGAAAACGATCAATGGATAGAGCAGACTTCTTGTCTCCTTGAAAAATACAGAGTTATTCAGCCATTTTCAATGTTTACACAGATGAAAGAGGGGCAAGTACCAGAAAACATCAATATGACCAAAATAGAGTTTGGTTTTTATGAAAACCAAAAATATTTTGGCTGTATATATGCTCGTAATTATCGTATTGATCGTGATGGTCATTCTGGTTTTGTCTGGGCATCTCGAAGAAGTGTTTTTGAGAACCTAGGTCTTTATGATCGTCATATCTTGGGCTCCGCAGATACGATTCTGTCTTATGCATTCTTTTGACTGGATTGAGTCATAGATGAATATAGTATTCCCCATGAAATGAGAGAACATCTCCTCCAGTATGGTCACGATATTTTTGAGAGAGTACAGTGAAGTGTCTTCTATTGTCCATGATTTCTCTTTCATTTATGGCATGGGAAAATGATATATAGACGGTATGTGAGTAGGGGGCTTATCTTAAAAAGAAGTCATCTTGATCCTGAGCGTGATGTTTTTAATAATGCTCTTTGATTATTAGAGTGGAGTTGTCACAAAAAAACAACACAAAATGCACTCAAAAAATATTTTTTTGCGAGAAACGAAGATAATCATAGATGGAGGTCTATACGATATTTTTTCTTTTTCTTTTCATTGAATGATCGGTTCTATATGATAAAAAATTTACTCCCCAAAACAGTACAAAATCATCAGCTTTATCGCTCTTTAGTAAAAAGTGCGTCTTTTTTCTGGAAGAATAGAGTATAATATTTTCTAATCTTTTTCTTATGTCCTCCCTTTTTACAAAAATTATTCAGTGAGAGATTCCTTGCTACAAAATCTACGAAGATGAATTGTGTTTTGCTTTTCTCTCTCTCGATCAACTCAATCTCGGACACACTCTCCTTATTCCAAAACAAGAAATCTGACACATTTTGGACCTTTCGGATGCACTGATGACTCATATTTTCCTTATAGGGAAAAATATCCTCTGACCAGCAATTCAGCGAGCCACTGGTTGTCCTCGAGTGAGTTTTCTCACAGAAG
This sequence comes from Candidatus Altimarinota bacterium, assembly GCA_043720655.1. GTDB lineage: Bacteria > Patescibacteriota > Gracilibacteria > BD1-5 > JAGOOR01 > JAGOOR01. The sequence goes on along the minus strand of JAYSSG010000004.1, from coordinate 2,689 downwards.
GATTTGGAGTTCCTGATCATTTTCATCTGCATATTGTGCCATTATTTCAGTCAGGTGACCTTGATTCATCGCGAGCCCATAGGGAAGATCCCGAAGCAATGACCTTGATGGCTGCAAAAATACAACAGGAACTCGGTTAACAGGTTGACTTGAAAGTATTCTCAGTATACTGAGTATGATTTAGTATACTTAATCATACTTTTTATGAAAAAACCTCCTACACATCCAGAGTGTGATATGAAAGTACACACTACTGTTACGGTATGAACAAAATGACAAATTGTTATTCCCCAAGATGTAAGAAATATGCTCGATATCAAGCCAGGCGATACTCTGATGGTGATAACAAAGCATGATAAAGCTATCGGCATGATAAAAACCGATGATATGGCTGAATTTATGGCGTATATGCAAAATGAATTTCAACAATAATTTTTCCTATGAAACAATCTTTTTTTCTTATTGTCATAGCGGCGTTTTTGGTAACAAGCTGTGGTAAAGCAGATCTGCCAGAAAACACGCAGAAGCCGTATGATATACAAGTGGTGTTGGCTTCTGCTCTCTCCAAAAATGCTCTTGTGGAAAAATCTGCTATTATCAAAGCTGGTACGCAGGTAGAGCTCACAGCACAAGCGAGTGGTCGTGTGGGCACTCTTCTTGTGAAGCCTGGGCAAACAGTGGTAGCTGGGCAAACTCTTGTTCAACTGGATGATATGTATGGTAGTGCCGATAACTCATTTGGTGAGGCAAATATCGCTCTTGAAAACGCTAAACTCACACTCTCTTCTACTTCTACATCTCTCGGTCAAGCTCTTTCTGGAACTCAGATTGCTTATGAAAAAGCAGAAAAGGATTTCCTCTCTACGCAGATCAGTATGAAAGAAACTCTTGAACAGGCTGAAAGAAATGCTGCCTCTCTTCAAGCGGGTACTTCATGAAATACCACTCTCTCAAAAGCTGAGCTCGATCTAGCTAATTTTATCGCTTCTCAGCAGAAGCAACTGGATGCCTTTGAGACAAGCTATGAGAATCAGCTTCAAAACTTCCAATCTTTCCTTGCAAATGTCATCGATCATAGTGACACGCTTCTGGGTGTTTCTGAACAAAATAAAACTGTCAATGACGCCTATGAATATCTACTCTCAGCCAAAGATACTCAGCAAAAAATCGTAGCAGAAGACAGTCTCAGAAAGTTAATGGTGTACAAAAAATGGTCTCCTGACGCAAAACTTCCTCTGCTTGATCGTGTGACAGAGTTACAAAAAGCACATACGCTTGTCAACTCACTTTTAGCTGCCGTTGAGACGGTGTTGATCAATACTGTCACGGATGTGAGCGTATTTTCTCCTACCACATTAGCAGGTCAGAGAGCTACTGTGGATGCCTACCAATGACAATATAGTGGTATTTCTACGGCGCTTGTTTCTTTCCTAAACGCGTCTCAAACCTTTCTTGCTACCTATCAGAACGAACGACTCGCTCGAGAGCAAGCGGTGAAGCTCGCTTCAGATAATGGAGCGAGTACATTGGCTCAGACAAAAATCACTGTCGAGAATACACTCAGATCGGCTGAAACAACACTGCAACTCACAAAAAACGCGTATGAAACAACGCAAAAAACTCATAATCTGACGATACAACAACTCGGAAAATCTGTAGAAGCAGCCGCTATTCGTGTTCGAAATGCTCAGAGCCTTTTTGAGCGACTCACAGTAACAGCTCCAGTCAATGGAGTCATCGGAGCTATCCAGGTGGATGAATGAGAGGAGGTGACTCCTGGACGACGTATTCTCGAAATCGCGAGCAAAGATGCAGAATGTACTATCACTATTGAGAGTACTATGCTCAATCAGCTCCAAGTAGGTACCCAGGTTTCTGTGAATTATCGAGGTGAGGTATTGAGAGGATCAGTAGCGAGTATCAGTCCTGTAGCAAATCAATGACTCAATTTCTCTGTGACGATAGGTATCAATGATCTTGTAACAGTGTTTGGTGACTTTGCAACTATTGAAGTACCCATGACGTCACCTTTTCCCACACTTCCTATTACTGCCGTTACACTTCTTGCTCCTGGTCAGGGTGAAATCTCGACCCTTATTACCGATGAAGCTGGAGTTTTGTCAGTGAAAAAAATCAGCGTTGTCCTCGGGACACTCTGGGGAAATAAAATAGAAATACTTTCTGACATTCCAGATAGTACTCAGATAATCCTCTCTGATATGAAAAATTTTAATTCCACTGACTTTGTCTTACGAAAAAAAATTCTTGATGTGTAGGAGTGAGTGTTTGTATTTTTCTTGTAATATCTTTCTATGTATTCCCTCCGTGATAAGCTTCTTTCTGGGTTCTATGGTTTCTGGGTTCGGAACTACCGTATTGGTATTATGGGCGTTTTCTTGATTTTTTTACTCGGATTTTCTGGTATTATTTCTATTCCAAAAGAGAGCTCTCCTGATATCAAATTTTGACTTGTTTCTATTAGTACTGCCTACATCGGAGCATCACCAGAAGATATCGATAGTCTCATCACGACGCGTATAGAAAAACAAATCAAGAGTATTCAAGGGGTTGATACACTGGCTTCTTCGAGCCGACAAGGATTTTCGAGTATTGTAGTGACTCTCAAGGCAGAAGCCGATATCGATAAGCTCGTTCAGCAAATCAAAGATGGAGTGAGTCGGGCAGACCT
>JAYSSG010000003.1:0-10576 GCA_043720655.1 Candidatus Altimarinota bacterium | reverse complement strand
GGCAAGATGCAGCCGCTCAAGACCTCGAAAGATTCCGCATGATACCACCTGATAGTATGAATACTTGTTCACTCTATGTCACCAATAATATTCCTGCGAGAAAGCCAGATATGTTGACGACAGTTCTAGATTAATTAAAAAAAATTCCTAGAGAAGATTTTTTATTGTTGAAGAAAAGAATCTACTTCTTCTTGAGTCAGAGGAAGTGCCCATCCTATTTGCGAGCTTCCTCCCACGATGCCAGTATTGATACCAATGATCTTACCATCTTGTCCTACGAGTGGGCCTCCACTATTTCCGAGGGTCATAGGGATACTTGTTTGGATCAATCATTGCATAGATATTCCAGAAAAAGATACTGTTCTGTTGAGTCCAGAAATGATACCCTCTGTGACTGATCCTGGATAGAGCCCTAGGGTGTTCCCGAGAGCTATTACCCTGTCTCATTGACGGAGAGTTGCTTCGGAATCGATGAATGTCCCGACAGGGAGTAAGAGAGAGGTATCTGATATGATAGAGAGAAGAGCTAGGTCAAGTGAAGGGTGAATTTTTGAGAGCTTCGCGGACATTTTTGTCCCATCGTGGAATTCTATGACATAGTTCAATCATTCAGCTGTAAGATGTTTATTGGTCAAAATAATGCCATCAGCTCGTATGATAATGCCTGTTCATGCACGAGATATTGTCGTGATTCCATCAACTGATGTACTAGTAATACTGACCGTAACAGGTGATATTTTTTCTATAAGCGTTGAGAGTGAGCCGTTTTTTTGTGCCGTAGGTGCGTTTTCATTGAGGATAAAAAGCGTCAGTCATATTGTAATACTGAGAGATAGAGCCAGGGTACATACAGCAAAAGTAATTTTGTTCATTTCTTGATTATAGACTATTTTTTTCCTTGCAAAATCAAAAGTTGAAAAATCGTATTTTTCCCTACTATATCCACATCATGCGTATCGTACTTATCTGAGGTGGATCATGAGTATCCAACCTCCTCAAAACATTTCAAAAAGACACCACTATTCAGCTTTCGGCTATTATCTCTACTTCTGATAGTGGAGGGAGTACAGGCGTTTTGCGTCAAAGCTACGACATCCCTGCTCTCGGTGATATTCGTAAAAATCTCTCTGCACTTGCTGGTGAGGGTGCTCTTTGGACAGAGCATCGTTTCCAACATGGATTTCTCGATGAACATCCTGTGGGAAATATTTGGCTTTTGGGGCTTGTTGAACAATATGGTTTTCGTGAAGGGCTTTCTCGTGCTCATGAAATGCTCGGTATCTATAAGAACCAGATTGTCCCTGCAACAGAAGAAACCCATGATATCCTCGTGACACTCAAAAATAATGAACGTATCTTCGGAGAAGATCATATCATCGCACAGACACATCTTTCATATCAAATAGAGACAATAGAGCTGACACCTCGTGTCCATGCTTCTGAGTCTGCTCTGCAGGCATTAGCCCAAGCTGATATGATTGTTATCGGTCCAGGAACATTTTACACATCACTTATACCGTGTCTTCTCCCGACTGGTATGATGGAAGCACTCCAGGCATCACAGGCAAAAAAAATATTTATTGCCAATGCTGCTAATTTTCCAACAGGGCATTGTGATGGATATGACGTTGATTTTTATCTTACAGAGCTCGAGAGATGAGTAGGAAATATTTCATTTGATCATATTTTGATTCATGATATGCGGGGCATAGTGGCAGATCAGAGGGTTGCAATTGGTCGTGAAGATGGACGAAAAATCATCGACAACTTCCTTGCTCCTACCATAGCGACTCCTCAACAAGGGAAATTGGACAGTATTCCGAGAAATATACTCAAGCACGATGCTGAAAAAATTCTTAAAATCATAAAAAATCTTCTTTAAAATTCCTGCCATTTTTGTGTTTTTGTCCTTTGTATTTTGTATTAATTTTTTCTATGCGGCATCCTATATTTTTTCTCTATTTTTCAGTTTTTATAGCACTCTATGTGAGTATTAACGGGTATATTTTTATTCACGGATACCATATGGTAGATACTTTCTCTCTGTCGCATACTCTGTATACGATTCTTTTTTTGATGTTCGCTTCTGCGTATATATTTGGAGAAATAATTCAGAGAAATCATAGCTCAGTATTCTCTGACGCATTGATTACTTTTTGATCACTCTGGTTTGTAGGAATTGTTCATTTTTTCTTTGTGAGTCTTGGATTTGATATCGTGAAATGAGCCAATTATTTTTTCTCTTTTCTTTCACAAGATGCTGTCAGTACACTCGCATATCATGCTACATGGATGACGGTTGTGATGACGGTAGTCATGGTCATGGTGGGATATTTCAATGCTCGCACACCGATTATTCGAGAGCACACGATTTTTGTTAATAAAAAAAATCCTATTACGAATACACTTCGTCTCGCTATTGCGAGTGACATCCATTTGGGACCTATCAATGGAGGGTACCATGCGGAGAGAGTAGTGGCTAAAATAAATGCCCTCAATCCAGACCTCATACTTCTTCCAGGTGATATTTTGGATGGAGAAGTAGATCCTGTGATTCGTCGCGATCTTTGAGAACGCCTCCGAAAACTCTCAGCTCACTATGGCGTGTATGGTATTCTCGGAAATCATGAATATATCGGATGAGTCGACCGTGCTGCGAATTATCTCGTAGAGCACAATATGACACTTCTTCGAGATAGTGTTGTGGAGGTAGCTGGCGTCAACTTGATTGGTCGAGATGATATTTCTAGTATGCGATTCGGTATTATTCGCAAGAGTCTCGCAGAATTACTTCACGAAACAAATCCAGATATACCACGTATTCTCCTTGATCATCAGCCGAAGCATCTCTTTGAAGCAGAAGAAAACGATATTGATGTCCAGTTTTCTGGTCACACCCATAATGGACAACTCTGGCCTCTCAACTACATCGTCGGACGAGTGTTTGAAGTGGCGCGGTGATATAAACAAAAAGGAAATACTCATATCTTTGTTTCTTCTGGTGTTGGAACTTGGTGACCACCAGTACGCACCAATTCTCGACCAGAGATACTCCTTGTAACACTCAAATTTCAACCCAATGACTAACACTCTACCTTCTTTCCGCTTTACTATTCTTGTGAGTCTTTTCTGTGTGATTCTTGTGATTTCAAATATTGCCTCCACTAAGATGACACAGTTTGCTGGACTCACGCTTGATGCTGGCACTATTTTATTCCCACTCTCCTATATTTTTGGCGATATCTTTGCTGAGGTATATGGGTGGAAAGTTTCAAAAAAAATCATTCTCCTCGGATTTGCAGCTATTGTCCTCAATGCTTTGATTCTGGCTATCGTACAGTACCTCCCAGTCGCGAGTTTCTGGGAATTCCAATCGAGCTATGAGAATATTCTCGGGCTTGTCCCACGCATCACTTTGGGTAGTATTTTTGGGTATCTCGCTGGATCATTTTCAAACACTTGGAGTCTTCTCTGGATTCGTAAAATGACAGGAGAAAAATGGCTCGCAGTGCGTACTATTGGTTCGACACTGATAGGTCAGACCGCTGATACCATGGTTTTCTGTACTATTGCTTTTCTTGGCACAATGGGGCAGATAGATCTCATTCACCTAGCACTTTCAAATATTCTTTTCAAAGTTGCTGTCGAGGCATTATTTACACCAGTGACCTATCGAGTGGTGAAATGGATGAAGAAAAAGAGCTAGGGCAGAAGCAGAAGATAGAGAAAGGAATTTTTCTCCGTCATTCCTGCGGAAGCAGGAATCGATCCCAATTCCCGTCATCCTGAACTTGATTCAGGATCCACCCCTAGTGTCGTCATTCTCGGGCTTGACCCGAGAATCCAGTTCATTCAACTCTTTCAATAAAATAAGGAACAACTATCTTCACCTGGATCCTCGGGTCTGCATTTTCCCTGCTTCGCAATGAAAAATTTGCCCGAGGATGACGGTGGAAGGATTCTTGTTTCGTTTGAGAGTGCTAGAGATAAATTATCTATTCCAAATCATATTGTGAAAAGAGCAAGACCCAAACATTTTCTTTTCGAAAAAATATAGAGTATTGTATCTGTACAAGCTGTTCTCGTGCAACATCGACTCTGTGATTGGAGAGAAACTAACGATCTCTCACCGCATTCCAAATAAAAATACATAGATTAGGTATGGTTTACCTACCTTTCTCGTTGTTATTCTCATTCGATGCCGTGTGTTTCTTTCTCGCCGTAGCATTTATTTCTTATTTTATTTCCTAGATGCTACCGTGAGAAGGGAATTGCATAGTACGGATGAAGCTGGGTGAAAATGCTTCCATTACCAAAGCAGAGTTGAGACCCTGTTTCCTAGGCTTGTCAGGGTAGGTCATTTCGTCAATGACACCAACATATCCCGTACTCATGTTCGGCACAATAGATAATTTTTTTTATCGCCAACATCGTGGTACAGGAATTCACTTCTTCTCCCGAGAATTACCCAATTCCTCGGGAGTTTTTTTATCCAAAAAACTCCGCTTGCAATACAGAAATTTTTTGTATAATACCACCACTTTTATCTTTATTTCGCTCATTCAAGCATGAAAAAATACGAACTTATGATGATCGTCGATCCGATGCTCGAGGCAAAAGCTCTCGAGTCGCTCACTGCAGATATACGCGCTGAGCTCGACGTTCACGGGATGAAAATAGAGGAGGAGACTGTGTGGGGAACTCGTGATATGGCATACCGTATCAATGGTTCTAAACAAGGTCATTACCTCATCTATATTCTCTCGTCTTCGGAACCAAAAAAGATTCAAGGACTTGAAAAAGTTCTCGGAATCAAAAAAGGTCTATGGAGATACCTTTTGACTATCATTGATGAGTCTTAATCTATTTTTTCTATGAGAACCGTCAATAAAGTGATCCTCATCGGTAATATCGCAAAAGATCCACTTGTACGTACCACCATTGGTGGTGCCAAAAGTGCTCTTTTTGTCGTTGCTACCAACCGTGTCTTTAAAGACAAGAATGGTACTATCCAAAGTGAAGCAGAATTTAGCAACTGTATCGCATGGGGACCACTCGCTGATCGATGTGATCAGTTCCTCAAAAAAGGTAAACTCGTCTACGTCGAAGGTCGACTCAAAACTCGCACCAAAGATAACGAAGACGGTACACGTATCTATCGTACAGAGATAGTCGTGATGAATCTCATCTTTCTCTCAAAAAGAGAAGATGCTCCGATGGGAGATGACCACCACGATGGAATCCCCGAATCAGATATTCTGGACATTGATATGCCAGAAGAAGAAAATGTTTTTTAACTTTATAATTTATGTCAAAAAAGAAACTCAAAGCCGTTTGTCCTTTTAAGTCAACAGGTGTCAAACATATTGATTACAAAGATGTAGAGACACTCAAGAAGTATCTCTCACGATACGGACGGATCACGCCTCGTTACTATACAGGTGTAAGTCTCAAATTCCAGAAAATGCTCGCATCTGCTATCAAAAAAGCACGTGTTATGGCATTACTTCCATATACTCTTGGTGAATAATTTTTCATCTCTTTCCTTTTTTTAATTCAGTACTATGACATTTTCACCTAAAAAGAAAAAATCAAAATCTAAGACACGTATTCGGACTTCCGCTTGGGAGATTCGTGCTGGTCAGAAACTTCTCGATAGAACACCGTTTCTCCGAGATGAATCTGGCTTGATTATCGGTGTAACACACAAGCCATTTACTATCGAAACTCCAAAAGCTACTAAGAAGCCAACGAAAGTGATTCGTGCGAAGTAATTGGTGATATTATTCGATAACACTGATACTCCAATAACAGGAATACTCCGTCGTATCTATCATCGCCATTTTCATGTCTTTTTCTCGTTCTCGTACTCGACGGTTTGTCCTTCAATCACTGTATGCCCGCTCTATAGCGGGTACTTTGGTATCTAAAGAGGCTCCGTTTTTTGATGATACTGAGCGAGTAGATGATACCTATGCTGATGCACTCTGCCAGAAAAGTATTGAAGACGAAGGGAAGCTTCTCTCGGTCATATACGAATCAGCACCAAAATTTGATGTGAAGACTCTCCCTCTGGTAAATGCTATTATCCTCTACATTGCTCTTGTAGAGCTTCTCATTCTTTGTCCAGATGATGTACCACCTCGTGTCGCTGTCAATGAGGCTATCGAGCTAGCAAAACGGTATTCTGACGATGCTGGTAAAAATCTCATCAATGGTATCCTCAATACTGTGCTTGAGAAACAGAAAACTATTCAAGAGACATGGGAGTCTCGAAAACCCCTCACTTATTCTATCTTCTCTCTCTAGATGCCTCTTCCAACTGAACATCTCTTAATTGTCCTCGCGCGGCTCGGTATCGTGCCACAGGATATGACATTCTACGAGACAGCGTGTATTCACCGCTCATTTCTCAACGAAGCAGATAAGACCATTAAGGAACACAATGAACGGCTCGAATTTCTCTGAGATGCTGCTCTAGAGCTCGCCATGACCGATCTTATTTTCCGTAAATATCCAGAAAAAGATGAGGGCTGGATGACAGACCTCCGCAGTAGCTATGTACGAGGAGCTCATCTTGCTGATCTCGCTCTTCAATTTGGTCTCGATGAAGTGCTTCAGATGTCGCTCTGAGAGCGCAATGCTGGTGGTCAGAAAAATCCAAATATTCTTGCAGATATGCTCGAAGCAATAGTGTGAGCTCTCTATCTCGATCAAGGGTACACATCGACACTAGAGGTGATAGAAAAAATCATTTTCCAGTCCGATAAAGTGCGTTCTCAAATCAAGGATGCAAAGTCGCTTTTACAAGAGCTTATTCAGCAATATTTCGTCGAAACTCCAGGGTATACTATTCTCGAAGAAGAGGGGAAGGATCACGAGAAAACCTTTACTATAGCAGCCACTGTACAATGAGTGACGATAGGGGTCGGTGTAGGTACGAACAAAAAGAAAGCACAGGAGCTGGCAGCCCAGGATGCCCTTCAAAATCAAGAGAAGTGGGATCATCTTCTGAATGAGCAAAAACTGTAAAATAATACAGTGATTTTCTTTTGACTTCCGTACAAAAATGAGTATATAGAGATAGGTTAATTTTTTAAATTACATTTTATGTCCACTCTCACTGCTTCTGTCATAAAAACTTCCTTTGAAGCACTTCTTAAACAGCTCAGCGATAAAGAATCATATGTTATTACTCACAGAATCGGACTCTACGGACACAAAGAAACACTTCAAGAAATAGGCGACAACTACAGTATCACACGAGAACGTGTACGACAAATAGAAGACAAGGGTGTCAAAAGTATCGGCGGAATGATCAAGGATACACCACTCTCTGGTGTCCAATCTCTCGCAGGACAAATTCTCCATGAACAAGGCGGTATCATGTCACGAGACGATCTCGTTTCCGCTCTTATCAAGGATCTTGCTCTCGGTTCAGTCAATAAAGGCATGATGGAAGTCATTCTCCAGGCTGACTTTGATATTCAAAAAAGCAAACCTCGTCTCAATACGGTTACCTACTTTCACGAACCACAGATCACACGCAAATCTATTGAGTCAGTTCATTCTGAAGCAGTAAAGATTCTCAAGAAACGACGTGATGTCATGGAACAATCAGGTCTCTACGATAAGATCTACGAGACACTCAAACCACAATTTGCATTTCTGACACTCGGTCTCATCGACTCTATCATGGACGTCTTCCTTGATATCGTCAAAGGAGAAAAAGTGATGATTGGTCTCGCTTCTTGGCATATCCTCAATCCAAAGACGCTCAAAGATAAGGCTATCTATATTTTCAAAAAGACAAATAAGCCAACACATTTCTTGGAACTTGCAAATACTATCTCAAGTCATTTCAGTACCCGTGTTAAGACAAATACGGTTCACAACGAGCTTATCCGAAACAATGAATTTGTCCTTATCGGTCGTGGTATCTACGCACTTCGTGCATGGGGCTATACAGCTGGTACAGTACAAGATGTCATTCTCGAGATCTTCAATCAACTCAAGAAACCTATGTCTTCTGACGAAATCACTGCAGAAGTATTGAAAACTCGCATCGTCAAATCAAATACTATCTACATGAATCTCCAGAACAAAAAAATATTTGAGCGAGTCGGACGTAACCTCTATCAGCCAAAGAAGAAATAATATTTCAAAATATAATAAAACCCTCTGTAAAAAGAGGGTTTTTATTTTTCCGTCATTCTCGGGGTTGACCAGAGAATTCAGGTCAAACCCATTATTCTATTAAAAGGTACTTCGTGAGTAGTTGTCCTGGATTCCACCTCGCGGACTTCGTCCTTGGCTGGAATGACGGGGTCGCGTAGGGCTTATGCCTCACTTGCCCGGGATGACGGAGATAACACTCTTGTTTCTGAGTAGCAAGAAAAAATCCTTCATTTTGTATTTTGTCCTTTGTATTTTGTATTGATAAGAGGGTTTTATTTTTATACTTTTTCGTATACTCATTTTTATGACAAAAACAAAAATTACGATGGCTTCTCAGGCACAAGATTATTCTCAATGGTATCTCGATGTCGCTCATCAGGGTGATATGTTTGAATATTCTCCCGTTACAGGATGTATCACATTTCTCCCAAAAGCAGTCACGCTCTGGTCTCAGATTCGGTCTGAGATGACAGCGAAAATGAAAGCACTGGGTGTCCAGGATATTCTCTTGCCACTCCTTATCCCTGTTTCTTTCTTTGAACGAGAAAAAGATCACATAGAAGGCTTCGCTCCAGAATTTGCCACTGTGACGCACGTAGGGGGTAAAGAATTGCCAGAACACTATGCTATTCGCCCGACGTCGGAGACACTTTTTTGTGACTTCTTCAAAAAACAACTTCAGAGCTACAAGGATCTTCCAATGCTCTACAATCAATGGGCAAATGTGATGCGTTGGGAAAAACGTCCTCGCCCCTTCCTTCGAACATCAGAATTTCATTGGCAAGAAGGACATACACTCCATATTACAGAAGAAGAGGCCCGAGAGTTTGCTCTTCAAATTCTTCAAAAAATGTATGTTGAGACGATTCGAGATTTTCTTGCGATTGATGGACTCGAAGGAGAAAAGTCACCGAGCGAGCGATTTCCATGAGCACTCCATACCTACACATATGAAACTATGATGAATAATGGTTGGGCACTACAGTCGTGCACTTCTCACCTTCTCTCACAGAATTTTATGAAAGAATTCGAAGTCTCCTATCAAGATAACAATGGGAAACAAGCCTATCCATTCTATACTTCTTGGGGCGCTTCCACACGACTCCTTGGCGCACTCATTTCATCACATTCTGATGATCGTGGCCTCGTAATACCTCCAAAAATGTCAGAATACAGGGCAACTCTACTCCCACTTTATATGGGCGATAAGGCTGTCATTGACGCTTATTCTGATACGATTGCAGAGACACTCCTCTGAAAAAATACAGATGTTCCCGTACAAGGACAATACTTCCGAGCACGCATTAATTCACAAGGCGAAAAAGTACTTCTTGACGCACGCGATGCACGACTTGGTGAAAAAATCAATGATTGGGAATTATCTGGTTATCCAATTCGGATTGAATATGGTCCACGTGATATTGCAAATGCTGTGGTCGTAGTGGCTGATCGTATCTCTGGAGAAAAACAGATTGTACCACTGGCTGACCTGAAAAAAACGGTCGAAACACTCCTCGAAAAAGGACAAGCTCTTCTGTTTGAAAAAAGTAAAACACGATTACGAGAGAACACGGTCGTGTGTGAAACGGAAGCAGATATTGCTGCAGCAGTGGAAACTGGCAAGTTTGCTCTCTATGCATGGGATGGCGATGAGGCATTTGAAGCCCATATCAAAGCAACCTATAAAGCAACCACACGATGTATCCCATTTGCTGGGCAATACACTGATGAACTGATGCCAGTAGTTCCTGAAGGAAAGATGCGAACAATATTTGCACGAGCATTCTAATTTGTAAGGTCATTTCAAAGCTTTACTCGAGAAATCAAAGACACTTCGCATTTTTCCAAGGGACAGAATTCCCAATTCAGAAAGTACGAAGTGTTATTTTTGAAGGTCTTGCAGAGCTAGACGTGACTACTTCACAAACCTAATAATACCTGGATATCGATAATTTTCCCCATTGAGATGTTTCGTAAATCCGATAACAAGGAGTATAAGACCGATGATATAGATGATTGGTAAGAGTATAAACCCAATTAAGACAAATATGAGAATTCCTGCAACGCATGAGTAGAGGATAAAGCTGATATTAAAATTCATAATTTCGTAGCAAGTATTTTTTTCTTCAGGAGTGAGGACGTCTTTTTGTACCATGAGGTAGATCAATACGAGGACAAGTCAGAGTGTACCTCCTGAGACGATATTGCCGATGAAGTGCAAAATGCCCAGCATCTTGATACCTTCATATTTTGCTGAAGAAGGTGTACTATTTGATGTATCAGAGGGGCTCACGGCTTTTATAGGAGTTTCTTTCGGAGACTCTGATGATACTTTTTCGGAAGACATAAAAATGTGATTAAAAATAAAACGTTGTATAACTCTCTAACTTTATTTCTC
>JAYSSG010000002.1:0-4297 GCA_043720655.1 Candidatus Altimarinota bacterium | reverse complement strand
ATATTTTTGTCTTTTTTTGTGCGAGAGCTCGACGAGTATACATAGTGAAAATATTAAGCCCCCACATTATAGGACGAGGGGGTAAAAAGCAACTTTCTCCCCCTTGAATAATAAAAAATCCCCATTGCTGGGGATTTCAACAAATTCTATTTCGTAAGCGAAGAAAGTAAACTAGGTATACTTACAGGTACGGTGGTATTTTGTTGACCTCAAAAACCAAAGATTGATGCGGTAAAATTTTGTTTAATCTCATTAATCATAGTTTGTAGATTTGTTCCCGTTGGCAAACTGGCGGCATTTTTCCGACCATCTCTCAATAACTTCCAACCGAATATGATACTAAACAATCGAATAAAGAAGGTGATAACACTGGAAATCAAGACCAGTAATCCCGCCCAAAAGAATATACTAAGAAAGGCATTCATTGTTTTTGTTCCATACGCCCACGACCCTGGAGTATTCGGATCATAATTGATAAGGATTGTTTCTCCGACAGACAATGAGCAATAATTTGATGCTGACATCGAAGATTGTTTTTCGTACTTTTGACCATTAACTGTATAACGAACCTCGAGCCCACACGTACCACCACCACTGTTGCTGCCATCAGGATTCTTGCTTCTAACCATATCACCGACCGAAATTACCACAGCGGAAGCTGTTTCTGTCATATTTTTAATATTGGTCATGGTACCGATAAATCCTGGAATGAGCATAAATATAATACCCAAGATTATTCCAACTACTGTACCAAATATACCGGGACGTTTTTTATTACCAAATGGATTATTTATTCCGATAAAGCCATCTGTTATTAAAAGAGCACCAATAGCCTGTTCTGCTGCCGCATAGGTTGCTGGTCCTTTCTCTTTGTAGGGCGCTAGGAAATCTATGGCTTGCTGTTTAATGCTTGAAAAAAGTTTCATAAAGATGATTAAAAAATACTATAACTCACATAGTATACCCTAAAAAATACCAAAAATCAAATTTATTACTCTGGATTTAAACGCCCAATTTTTCCTCGATTCGTATCAACCGATTGTATTTTGCAATTCGGTCTGTTCGCGAAAGGGAACCAGTTTTTATATACCCTGTATTCATACCGACGACGAGATCTGCAATAAAGGTATCTTCTGTTTCTCCACTTCGGTGAGAGATAATTGATTTCATACCATTTGCGTGTGCGAGACGAATAGTTTCGAGTGTTTCAGTCACCGTCCCAATTTGATTGAGCTTGATGAGGATACTATTTCCATAGTGTCCGTCGATGCCTGCTTGGAGGCGGTCTTTGTTTGTTACGAATAGATCATCACCCACGAGGAGTACTTTCTCCCCGAGTTTTTCCGTAAGGAGTTTCCATCCTTCGATATCATCTTCTGACATACCATCTTCGATGGAGATAATTGGATATTTCGCCATCAGAGCTTCATAGTAGCTGACCATCTCTGCAGCGCTGAGAATCTTATTTTCTCCGGCGAGGTGATACATACCATCTTTGAAAAATTCTGTACTCGCGACATCCAGAGCGATCTTGATCTGTTCAGTCGTATAGCCAGCTGATACGATAGCTTCCACGATAGTCCCAAGAGCGTCATCAGTACTATTGACCGCTGGCGCGAAGCCTCCTTCATCTCCAACACTGGTCGCGAGTCCACGCTTTGAGAGGATTTTTTTCAAATGATGAAATACTTCAGCACCCATACGGATTCGTTCTGCCATTGTCGTACCTCCTATTGGTACGATCATACATTCTTGGATATCGAGAGGATTATCTGCGTGTGCTCCGCCATTGATGATATTCATGAGAGGAATTGGGAGACTCACTGGCCCTTCTGAGAGAAATTCATACACTTCTTTTTTCTCTGATTGTGCACATGCACAGACAAATGCCATAGAGACCGCCAGAATAGCATTTGCTCCAAGACGTGACTTATTTGGTGTTCCATCGAGAGCTATGATTGCTTTGTCGAGGTCTGAGAAGTGAGCAAATTCTTTGCCTGTAAATGTTGTTTTGATTTCACCATTGATATTTGATACAGCTTTTAAGACTCATTTTCCAAGATAGCGAGCTGCGTCTCCATCACGGAGCTCGAGCGCTTCGTGTGATCCAGTAGAGGCACCAGATGGGACGATAGCTGTTCCAAATGAGCCATCGGCGAGGGTAATTTCGGCTTCAACCGTAGGGTTTCATCGAGAGTCGAGTACTTCACGAGCGTGAATATTGGTAAGAATAAACATAGGATCATAGATAAGAAATAAATATGTCACGAGTATAAAAATATACCCTCAAAAGCAAGGGGGTATATTCTGTTTTTTTGATGATACTATTTTTCTAAAGGAAACATGCTTACTCCACGAAATCTCCCTACCTCATGGAGGGTACGTAGAAAGAAAGTTTTATTTTTTTCTCATTTATGACGCTCGATAGGAGGCAAAAGAAACCATAAAACTTGGAGCGCTTTAAGGGCTTCAACGAGCTCTTCTCGCGTAGGATTATGCATCTGTGGCCGTACGCATCTATCTCTTAGAGCAAAAATAATTTCTTTTGCTGCTTGTTCGTCTTGTATCTTTTGGTGTATTTTTGTACATTTCAAGATAGTGTGTACATGTTCTCCTGTTGAAGGATTGATTATACTTCAATAAAGCCTTGTAGTTGAACCAATTATTGTTTTCTTTCTCTCAAAAGGAGAAGTTTTTTCTTTGGTAGTTCAATGAGTAGTAGTATTCGAAACCATAGATGAGAAATATGCAATAAGTATATTTATAACATAAAAAAATCAAATGAAAAATTACAGAGTTTCTTGTTTCGAGAGAAATCATTATGATAGTCAAAGTTTATGAAATCTCTCTATGCTCATCTTCCGTCTTGCCCTGGTGTCTATTTGATGAAAAATGCAAAGGGAGGCATTATCTATATAGGAAAATCGAATAATCTCAAAGCCCGAGTTCGATCCTATTTCGTACCAAACGCTTCCCTGAATTTTGCCAAGAAAAAAATGGTGAAAGTGGTAGAAAAAATAGAATATATTGAGACAAAAAGTGATATTGAAGCCTTGATGCTCGAAACGAACCTCATCAAACAAAATCAACCAAAATATAATGTTCTGATGAAGGACGGGAAGAATCTCTCCTATATCACCATTACCAATGATATTATTCCATGTCTGATAAAAACCCGCTTCAAAAATGAGAAATGAGAATATTTTGGACCCTATAGTCAGTATTTTGATGTGAGGAGATATGTGCGTTTTGTGAGAAAATTGTTCCGTCTCTGAAATCATGAATCTTTTCAGCAGAGCTGAAAATACAAAGAGAATATATCACGATGAAACCAACAGCTTTGAGCTGGTTCATGAAGCGCACCGTGTATGGATACCTATCTTGGTCTCTGTCCTGGACACTGCACAGGAGATCCAGAGAAAATTCAGCTCTATCTTGAGAGATTGGAGCAAGCACGAGAATTTTTGCGAGGAAAGCATGAAGTGGTTCTCGATGATCTTCGATATAAGATGCAGGAGGCTGCACAGAAACGAGAATTTGAACAAGCACAGGAATATAAAGGTATGATTGAACAGATTGAAGCCACCGGTAACCGTCAAATTGTTCGAGATGTGATAGAGGGTGATGCTCTTGTGATTGTGAGTCTTGAAAAATATGGACAATTCTTTCTCTCCATTGTAGAGGTCAAAAATAGCATGACAGTTGGTGTTCATGAGTATTGTCTTGAAAATCCTCTGGGTGAGAGTAGAGAAGATCTCATTGCTCATGCAGTGTTTCAATATATTGGTGAACATATAGTTCTCTCTGAAAAAAAACAGACAGTACTTTTCACTGATATCACTCTTGAATCATGCGAGGATTTTTCTGACTTTATTTTTTCGCAAAAAGTGATTGTGAAGCATCCAGTTCGAGGAGAAAAAGTTCGGTTACTCGAATTCGCTCATACCAACCTCCTCAATTTCGCTTATCGAGAAACCATGGAATGATTTAAAAAGGCAACACTGGGGAAAAAAGATATGATGGCACTTATTGATACGTTGTTTTGAACAAAAATCGAGGACAAAAAAGAAATCATCTTTGAATGTTTTGATATTTCACACTCTCATGGTGAGCATACAGTGGCGAGTAAATCAGTTCTTGTGAATGGAAAACCAGACCCAAAACGGTATAAGAAATATCGTATTAAAACACTTAAAACAGGAATGATTGATGATTTTGCTTCGATGGAAGAGATTCTCACTCGACGGACACTTGGAGCGATTCGGGGCGAAGATATGTGGCCAGATATGATCATTAT
>JAYSSG010000001.1:0-1978 GCA_043720655.1 Candidatus Altimarinota bacterium | reverse complement strand
GAAGAATCAGATATTATCGAAGCTATTGATGCGAGAACCATCTACGAAGTCCCCCTCCTCTTCGAGAAACAAGGACTCAAAGAAAAAATAGAAACTGTCCTCAATCTGCAAAAAACGACTACCAATCTCGCAACGTGGGAGAGCTTTGTGAATAATATCGTCGCGCCAAAACAAGAAATCCATATCGCCATCATCGGTAAATACGCTGAGCTAGAAGACGCGTATATGAGCGTCAGAGAAGCCCTCGTCCATGCTGGTGCACACCATGCGACCAAGGTGCACAGGCATTGGATAAACTCTGAAGAGATAGAAAAAGATGTGGGACTTCTCGACCGACTGGTCGCAGAAGGAAAAATGCAAGGACTGATTATCCCAGGGGGGTTCGGGTCACGAGGAATAGAAGGAAAAATCACGGCAATCAAATATGCACGGGAACACGATATCTCCTTCCTCGGTATCTGTCTCGGACTTCAACTCGCAGTCATAGAATTTGCAAGAAATGTCTGCGGTATCAGTGATGCGACTTCGACAGAATTTGAGACACCAGGGACTCTCTTTGTCGAATACCTCCCTGATCAAAATGACACGATAGACAAAGGAGGTACCCTCCGCCTCGGACATCAAGAAGCACAAGTTACAGAAGGCTCTCTGATTCATAAGCTCTATGGCACGACCACGATCAGCGACAGACATCGTCATCGCTATGAAGTCTCACCAGATAAACACGATATCCTCCGACAAAATGGTCTCGTCCTGTCGGGTACGTCACACAATGGACGCCTCGTAGAATACATCGAAAATCCTAAATGCAGTTATTTTGTAGCTACGCAAGCCCATCCAGAATTTAAGAGTCGACCAGAGAAACCACATCCACTCTTTGATGGTCTTGTGGAAGCGGTGGTGAGAAAATGATAATGATTAGCCCCGTAAGAATTAGATTGCAATAGTAACAGAAAATATTATATTCATATACACACTGTGAATACTCTCCTAAAAATCAGCAAGCATGGGCGATAAGATTTCCATTCGTTTTTTTGACAACAAAGAAGTACGTGCCATTTGGGATGATACCCAAAACAAATGGTGGTTCTCTGTATTAGATATTGTGGCCGTTCTGACCGATCAGGATGACTATATGAAAACGCGAAATTACTGGAAATATCTGAAAGCAAAGCTGAAAAAAGAAAAAAGTCAGGTGGTGAGTAAAACTACCCAACTGAAACTTTTAGCACATGATGGCAAAAAATATTTGTCCGATATGCTCGACTACGACGGAATTATTGAACTCGGTAAAACTTTTCCATGAACGAAAGCAAATAAATTTATAGAATGGTTTACCTACAGTGATGAGACGATAGATGGAAAAAGTAAAATGAAAGCCTACGCACTTTTTGAGAGTTCTTTTATTGAGAGTATCGAAGTTGGAACCATCAGATGACTCCAACAAATTCATGCGTATCTTTTTGGTGGTCTCTATGATTTTGCAGGGCAAATACGGCAAAAAAACATTTCAAAAAATGGATTTCAGTTTGCATTGGCTCAATATCTGAGTGATGTACTCCAAAAGATCAATGACATGTCCGAAAATACTTTCGATGAAATCGTGAATAAATATATCGATATGAACATTGCTCATCCTTTTATGGAAGGCAATGGGCGGAGTACACGAATTTGGCTCGATCTCATACTCAAAAAACGCCTGAGAAAATGCGTCGATTGGAGTAAGATACAAAAGAATGATTATCTGGACGCGATGACACAGAGCTCTTCAAATGGTGATATAATACGGTGACTACTCAAAAATGCACTCACAGACGAGATAGGGAGTCGAGAGATGTTTATGAAGGGGGTAGATTATTCTTATTATTATGAAGAAAATTAAAAACCCTGCTTGCACCTACTTTGTAGCTACGCAAGCCCATCCAGAATTTAAGAGTCGACCAGAGAAACCACATCCACTCTTTGATGGTCTTGTGGA